>JALDXL010000009.1:0-25814 GCA_032155045.1 Nitrososphaerales archaeon | reverse complement strand
AGCTCCGATGGTGTAGTCCGGTTAAGCATTTCGCCCTCTCAAGGCGACGATCCCGGGTTCAAATCCCGGTCGGAGCAATTTTTGTTATGTAATAAATAAAATTAAACTTATAAAATTTAACAAATTTAAAAATTAATGAAAATATGGTTAAAAATCGATCTAATTACCTTCAACTCTTTCAATCAAAGAAACATAGTACTAATTCATTGTGTTTGAATTTTATAGTTTTCACAATTTTAGCGATGATTATAGGGTGCTAAAAGGAATACATAATTCACTAAATGTATAGACAATTAATATAAATTTGTTATAAATGTATTTCTATAAAATTCAGTAGTCCGGTATTCTCTTCATTTTACATGTATAAACATGATAATAGGGTGACTATCTATAACATCATTATTTTATAGAATAATAATTTAACATAAATAATAATTAAGGATATCTAAAAATACAATTAAATCAGACAATCAAGAATTATTGATTTTGATATTTTTATTGAATTGTTTTTTGGTAATCTTATAATAAATTATCTCCCCTCTTCTTTCTATTACAGCTATAATTGCTTCTTTTCCCATTTTTTCAATAGAGTTGATATTCTGATAAAGTAGTTTCGTTTTTATACTGATACCTTCATTGATTGCGAAAATCACATATTTTGCTGGTTTCTTAAAATATTCTCCTCTCTCATAAACACGGAAATCATTTCCAAAACCAAAACCTTCTTTTGCAACATACCCTCTTGTTCTAAGATCTCTATAGATTAAAAATTTCGTAAAGATGGAATCATCAACTATTAAAAGTTTTTTAAGAAAGCTGGAAAAATCAAATTGGTTATCTTTTTTTTTAAAATTAATTTTTTTGAATATAACAAAAAAAGACCTTCGTAATTTTCTAAAATATATCTATCTTTATGTCTTTCTCCAAATCCTTTATTCAGTAATTGATCTTGTTGTTGAGGAGATTCAATTAATATATTATCATCATTGTCTATAATTCCTTCGACATTAAAAGCAAATTCTGAATCTTTTAAGTCTGACTTTGTTGCATCCTGTGACATAAACGAATAAATCAAAGATTGTTTATAATATAAAAAGATTAGTGATTAGAGAATGAGAGGAGCGAATTATAGAGTACCACGAGGGATGCCTTATGTTAGGAGAGAATACATAAAAGGTAAACCTCAATTAAAGATAGCAAAATTTTCTTCAGGTCAACCAAGTAATAATTATGATTTTAAAATAGAATTATTAGTAACAGAAAATATTCAGATTAGGCATAATGCCTTAGAAGCTGCTAGATTAGCTGCTAACAAGAGAATGGCACAAGCAGGAGAAACTACATTTTTTTCAAAATTAAAAGTATATCCTCATGTTCTTCTTAGAGAAAATAAAATGATTGCAACGGCTGGTGCTGATAGACTTCAAGAAGGTATGAGAAGAGCATTTGGAAAAGCTACAGGATTAGCAGCAAGAGTAAAACCCGGTCAACCTATTATAGAAGCATATGTTCTTTCTGATAATCTTCCATTAGCAAAAGAGGGTTTTAAAGTAGCATCAAGTAAATTAGGCTGTCCTACTGAGATCCGTGTAACTAATTTAAAATGAAAATAACAAATAAAAACTTCTTACTTTTTTTAATATTATTTTATTAAGACCGGATCCAAAAATAAATATTATTTATCACCTATCGCTTATTCTTATCTATTTTAAGCAAAGAAAATTGGATGCTAACTTCTCTATACCAGACAATTAATTTTCGTATAAATATCTACATATATTTTCATAGTAAAATGATCGAAAAAAAGATATATTGAAATGACTGAATTTTTTTCTAAGATTATTTAACCTTATTTTGACTAGCATAACCTTTATTGTATAAGTGATATTTTGGATAAATAAATACAATGAAATTTCTTTTAGATCTTGACAATAAGGTATATGAAGGAAAAACTGCACTTGTTAGGGTTGATTTCAATGTCAATATAAAAAATGGGTATATTGGAGAAGATTATAGGATTAGAATGTCTATTCCAACAATCGAATATCTTACTAAAAGAAATTGTAAAGTAATATTGATTTCACATTTAGGAAGACCAAAAGAAAATGATAAAAATTATTCATTAAGACCTGTAGCTAGTAGGCTATCTGAAATACTTAATAAAACACAAGTAAGGTTTGTCAATAATTGTATAGGGAACGAAGTTGAGAAGGAAATTCAAAATATTCCTTCTGATGGAGTGTTGTTATTAGAAAATCTACGATTTTATAAAGAAGAAGAATTGAATGATCCTGAATTTTCAAAGAAACTTGCAACTTTAGCTGATATATATATCAACGATGCATTCAGTACATCTCACAGAAAACATTCCTCCACCTATGGAGCTGCCACATTATTTGATATTAAACTCGGAGGATTCAATTTGAAAAAAGAGATCGAATATTTGACAATGATAAAGGAAAATCCACTCCGTCCATTTATAATAGTTATTGGAGGAGTAAAAATAAAAGACAAAATAGGTGCATTGGAAAATTTGTTACCAAAGGCAGACAAAATTCTCATAGGAGGAGCTGCTGCATATACATTTTTAAAATCGAAAGGATTAGAGACAGGAAATTCTATAATCGATTATGATCATTTAGAGTGGGTAGGACATTCTTTGGAAAAATATGGAGAAAAAATATTACTGCCTATCGATCATATTGTAACATCATCTCTAGAAAGCTCTAATACACTCTATTGCAAGAAAGAAATACCTAAAGGGATGATAGGCCTTGATATAGGAACTGAAACCATTCAAAAATATTCAAACGAGATCGGTTCTAACAGAAAAGGCACTATTTTTTGGAATGGACCGATGGGCTTATTTGAAAAAGATATTTTTTCTAATGGGACTTTGAATATTGCTAAAAGCATGGCATTAGCATATTGGAGAGGATCTAAGACACTTATAGGCGGAGGAGATACATTGGAAGCTATGAAAAAAGCAGGTGTATTAGAAAATGAGGTAAGTCATGTATCAACGGGAGGAGGAGCAACATTGAGATATCTAGCAGGAGACAAAATGCCTGGGTTGTTAATATTAGAATAATATTGTTTTCTTTTGAATTTTGGGCTAATAACAAAAAATAATATATCTATATTTTTAAAAAAAAATTTCAATCTTGTTTATAAGAATTTAAAAATTCTTCTATATTTTCTAGACATTGTAATAACATACTTCTACTTCTCTTCAGAATCCAGTAGATGAATTCATCTGGCGTGAAAATATGTTGTTCCCTGAATAGAACTGGTAAATATCCTCCATGTGTAAAAATTTGAATCACAACATATTTTTCTGATACAGTAGCTATTTCTTCTTCAATACTTGCCTCGTTTTCTTCAATAGTTCTCCTATATAGTACGATTGGATGGTTATTTTGATTACTAATTAAAATTATTTTTTCAATTTTCTCTGTAAATTTCTTAACCAAAAATTCATCTAATGTTATTTGTGTATTTTGAAGAGAATCTTTCTTTTTTTTGCGCAAATAATATAATAAAGCAGGAAAGAAAATAAATATATTTGTAAATATTAGTTAACTAACGAATTAGAATTTTATCTATTTGGAAATTTCATAAATTTATTTTGTAGGATGATAATGAATCTATGTACATATTAATTAATTCTATTTATACATTTCATATATCGTTACAATAATTTCAATTTACTTGTAACTTTGTCAATTAACTGAGTCGGAGCTGGACCGATTCCTATACAAGTTGCAGTACCAGGTTCAAGCTGAGTTAATCCAGCATCACGTACAATAGCGGTAGGTAAGTTATAGAAATGCCCTTTTTCATTAATATCTTCCAATTCTTCTAAAGAATTAACTTTCAAAACTACTTTTGGTTGTCCAAAATCGAACCATTCTGTAAACCAATCAACATTTTTATTCCTAGCTTTTTCACAAGATAAAATTGAAGCATGGGCAACCTGTGCAGCTATTTTTCCGATTCCCATTTTCAAATCTTTTCTAACCACAATTACCTGTTTTAAATTCATAATAAAATACATTTTAATTATTTATATTAAAAATATTTAGAATATATGGAAAGGAGTTTCGATTCTATTATTGTAGGTGGCAGTATTTCAGGATTATTGTGTGCAAGAGAGATTTCAAAATCTGGGAGATCTGTCTGTGTCTTAGAAGAAGATTATGAAATTGGAAGCCCTGAGCACTGTGGTGGTTTGGTTAGTCTTGACGGACTTAAAAACCTTGGAATAATCCCTTCATCTAAGGCAATTTTAAACGAGGTAAATAAAGCGAAAATTTATTCAGATACCAAAGGTTTTGAAGTTAGCGCAAAAAAAGATAAAATAACAGTCTTAGATAGAAGAGAATTGGATAAACAGGTTGCGTTTCAAGCACAAAAATATGGAACCGAGATAAGAACTAAAAATTTAGTTACTGAAATTAATTATGATAATATTAAGAAGGAACATGTTGTTAAGACGCGAAACGAAAATTATTGCTCTAAATTTGTTATAGATGCGAGAGGGATTAATTCACTTATTAAAACATTTAACAGGGATGGTTTATTACAGTCTGCGCAATATGAGGTCTATGCTGACTGGATTATTCCAGATGAAATCATAGTTAAGTTTGATAAAATAAAATATCCAGATTTTTTTGCTTGGATAATCCCTAGTGGAGATGGTAAAGCTAAAATTGGAATAGCAGGTAGAAAAATTAATCCTCTACAAACATTAGAATCTTTTATCGACAGTTTCAATTCTAAATATTCTATTATAAGAAAAATATATGCTCCAATTTGGATTGGTGGTCCATTGAAAAAATTTTCCTTTAATAATATGATTTTAGTCGGAGATGCTGCTGGTCAAACAAAACCTACAACTGCTGGTGGAATTTTTTCTTGCGGAATGGGGGGAATTTTAGCTGGTAACCATATTACAAAGTCTAAAGAAAATTCTCTAATTCCAATAGTTAATAGTTATGAAACAGATTGGTTTGCGATATTTGGTAAAGAATTTCAAAAAATGCTCCTTTTTAGAAAAATACTAGAACGGTTAGATAATAAAGCAATAGATTCAATATTTTCACTTATTTCAGATTCTGATATTGCAGAAATATCTAAATCTGCATCATTTGATTTTCATAGTTTTGCGTTAAGCAAGATATTGGGATCAAAAAAAGCAATTAGGTTAATTAGTACATTATTAGGAAATGAATTTAGACATATTATAAATTAAGCAAAATATAAATTCGGTTCTATTTCCAATAGATTTTAAATGTCAACATTACAATTACCAGTATGTTCCTCTTGTAATAGAGCAATTATGCCTAATGATGAATGTGTAAAATTTTATTGTCCAAATTGTGGTTATGTACTTTTATGGCGATGTCAAAGCTGTAGAGAATTTGCACGAATTTATAAATGCGTAAATTGTAGTTTTGAGGGTCCTTAGAATGTCAAGGCTAGTTGCTAGATTGAAAATTCTTCCTTCAGAAGCAGAGACAGATTTAGATGCAATTATAAATAAATTGAAATCAAACGTTCCAAATGGGATGGGATTAGAAAGGTTTGGTAAAGAACCATTGGCTTTTGGAATTTACTCATTGATTTGTGACTTTACTTTAAACGATGAAGAAGGTCAAATGGATTCTCTTGAAGATTATATAAAAAAAACAGAAGGTGTTAGTGAAATTCAAGTACTTAGCGTGAGTAGAAAATCAGTAAATTTAAAATAACACTTTTTTTACTTATTAAATAGATATTTTAATATAATTGCTGAATTCTCTAAAGTTAGTTTAATGAAATATCCAATCAAGAATATTGTATACGAAAAAGTAAAACAGTCGAATACATTGACTGATTCTGAATTATCGTCATTATTAAGTAAGGAAGGAATTGATCTAGATATTTCTGAATTAAATAAGATTTTGTTAGACTTGGAGATTTATGGACTTTTAAAGGTATCATGGATTGCAAAAGATAAGAGAAGAATTGAGTTAGTTAAATAAACTTAGCTTGTTTTTACTTTATTAAAAAAAAGGAAATAATGTTATATTCTGTAATAAAATAATGCATCAAGTGCAACGGCAATAAATACCACTACAAGATAAGGTGCAGTTACTTTGTAAGCTTTCCATGCAAATTCTGGAGTTGGATTCTTAGTCAATTTATAATGATAGATGAGCATTAATGTTCCTGATATTGCTGCTACGACGGTGTATAAAAGGCCTAATCCCAAAGAATACAATGATAAAGAAAAAGGAAGTAATATAGCCGTACTGATAAATATGTAATTTGCTGTCCTCTCATTACCTATTAGAACTGGTAGCATTGGAACTTTAACATTTGCATATTCTTCTCTTATTTTCATGGCTAGACACCAAAAATGTGGAGGAGTCCACATAAAGACCAGCCATCCTACTAGAAATCCTAATAGATCGATAGAGCCAGTTGTTGTAGCCCATCCAGCCATTGATGCAGCACTGCCCGCAAATCCACCGATTACAATGTTATAAGAATTTGATCTTTTAAGCCATGCTGTATATATTATTACATAGAAAAATATTCCCAATGCTATCATAAAAGTAGCTATAGGATTTAATGTAAACCAGGCAATAACTACAGATGCCACACTTATCGATAGTCCATAAATTAATACATTATTAGCAGATAATTTACCTGAAGGAATAGGACGATTAGAAGCTCTGGCCATAAATTTATCTATGTCTCTATCGTAATAGTGATTTAATGCACTAGAACCCATTGATGCAAGTGCACCGGCAAGAATTAAAAAGCCTAATTGCCACATAGACACATCCCAGGGTATATCTGGAGTTTGATCGAATCTTGTCGCACCTAATAAAGATGTCACTGCCGTTATTACTAATACTACTACAATCCGAGGTTTTGAAACTTCAACATATGCTCCTATGTTCACTGCATTGTATCTCCAGAATTATTTTACATATGTTGGATTTATTTTATTCGTTATAATTAACTACTCAAACAGTTCTTTTATCCCGGAATGTACTTAATTGGTTATTATTTGAATAGAAAAGATTAAAATACTAGCAAAAATCTTCAATCCATGAAGCATGACCGATTGGGATTTGTTAACTCCTGGAATAGGGCTTACTTCTATAGGAATAGTAGGAGTACTTGTATCTCTTTCTGGAATTGCAAAAACATTTATTGATGGCATGCATGCTGTTTCTCTTTTAACATTTTTAATTGGAATGATTTTCTTAAGCACAGGAATTTTTAAAGATGGTTTTCCATCTTCAAAGAAAGCCAAGATTGGATCTTTTTTAACCTTGGGAATACTCGTCATAGTTGGTCTAATAGGAGCTCTTAGCTCTGGTGGTCAAACAATGACTATATTTTCTTATATAGGAATAATTATATTGATTTCTGTCCCTGCAGCTGCGGTGATTTTTGGAATTTACAGGAGTAGTTCTAAAGTTAAAATTTACTTGGCTTCTTTTGTTGGCGCAGTTATTATTGGTATTATCGCTATTTCAATTATAGGAATGCAAATACAAAATCAGGTTTCTACTTCAGCTGAAGAAAATGAACAAACCGCTCCTGAATCCACACCTACATCTACTATCGATATGAAAGATCTATCTAAGGTGGATATTCTTGCAGGTTCTTCCGGACAAGGAAATCCTGATTATGATCCAGAGGATCTAATTGTTAAAGGTTCACAAGGTATTATTTGGATAAACCAAGATAATGTTCCTCATACAGTCACAAGCAAAAAAGACGATGGTAAATCATTTGATTCATCTATAATTATGTCAAATGCCAATTATACACTTTTACTATCAGATCTTAAAGAAAAAGAATATGAATATTTCTGCACTATTCACCCATATATGACCGCAAAATTTACTATCGAATCATAAATCTTGTTGATTAAACTGAACAAGTTTAATACAATATCAAATATTTTTCAATCAAATAATACCTAAAAAAATTTTATGATCTTTTGTAAAATGAATTTTGTTACTATTTATATCAAAATATATTTTATTTATTTATAATGTTAAACGAAAGTCTAACACTAGATACTTACCAGATAGATAGTCTTAAGAAATTATCTATTTCCTCGTTACCTTTCGAGACTTGTGCTTTATTAATTGGAGAAAAATTTGGAAATGAAAATATAGTTAAAAATATTCTTCCATTAAAAAATTCTGTTCAATCATCTATAGCATTTATCATTGAACCTGATGAATTATTTGATGCATATCAAAAATCCAAAAAGATGAATCTAGATGTTATTTCAATTTTTCATTCTCATCCTACTAATCCCTACCCATCAGAAACTGATAAAATTTACATGCTTCTTAATCCTGTGATTTGGATTATTTACTCTACTATGTATGATGCTTTCAAGTCTTTTATAACTGATAAACGAAATGAAATTAGAGAAGTACAAATAAATTTATTTAAGGACTAATCCTATCAGGATCCCTAGGATATAATACAACTTCTCTCACATTCAACGATCCTGTTAAAGTCATTAACAATCTATCTAACCCCAATCCACATCCTGCATGAGGCGGCATTCCCCAATCGAACACCTTTAAATGTTCAGAAAATTGATTTGGATTTAAACCCTGTTCTCTTAATCTATTTCTAATTTTATTGGGATCATGTTGGCGAGAGCCTCCAGAGATCAATTCTAAATAACCAATTTGTAAATCAAATGAATTTGATAGAGAAGGATCGTGTTCATTCTCTAGAATATAGAATGGTTTAAGTTTCAAAGGCCATTCTGTTATAAAGTAAAAACCTGGATGTAGTTCACCAAGTTTTCGTAATGATAAATCAGAGAGATCATCTCCATAGTCTACTTTTTCATCATTTTTCCTTAGTTCATCGATACAATTATGATAAGTTAATTTCTCAAACTTTTTCTCTATCGCACTTCGCAATACTTCATTTTTTGAAAGATCTATTAAACCAAATTTGTTTATTTCATCTATAATATTTTTTATCAATTGCTCCATAATTTCCATTATGTCGTTATAGTCTAAATAAGCCGCTTCAATATCTACACTATAAAATTCTGTCAAATGTCTTACAGTATTAGAATTTTCAGCTCTAAAGTATGGGGCTATTTCGAAAACACGATCCATAGCCAATATTAATTGTTCTTTATAAAGTTGCGGACTTTGAGCTAGATACGCCTTTTGTTTGAAATAATCGAATTCAAACAAGTTTGCACCTCCTTCACTTGCACTTCCAATAACCTTTGGAGTATTTACTTCAACAAATAACTGATCCCGTAATGTTTTCCTTATTATTTCTAAGCTTAGAGATCTTATTTTGAATAATTTTGAAACATTTTCATTTCTCAAGTCTAAGGCTCGAGCATCTAGTCTTTTATCCATTGCTGATTCTAATCTTCCAGTAGGGTCTATTGGAAGAGGATGTACTGCATGATAGATCTTGACTATTTCTTTTAACCGTAATTCAATAGGATTTTCTTTGGCTTTACTTTTTTGTATTTCACCAGAAAGAATAATTGAACTCTGTCTTGGAATTTCTTTTATCTGTGGAAATTCTTTAGGATCCGCGACTATTTGAATCGGGCCAGTAATATCTCTAACAATTAGAAAAATAATTTTTCCAATATCACGGATGTCTTCTATCCAACCAGCTACATTTACCTTTTGTCCTATGTGGTTTTCTTGTAATTGTTTGGCAAAGTGGGTTCTCTTCATAACTGTCTTTCAAATTCGAGTATATCACTTATATTTTATTTGAGTGTTAATCTTTAAAGTATTAATCAATATATTCGATGAGTAATTCTATATTTTTGATATCTTTTGCAATTTTGGTAATATTATTGCTTTCTATCTTTTTATTTTGATTTTTCTTGTTAGATACAATTATTTTTGTAAGCTTATTCCCATCTGGGAGCCATACAAGATTAATAGATGCTATTTTAATTGGATAGATTAAATTCTCAATAAACCTTTTTTCAGTAGCACCATTTTCAACAAACCATACGTTCTGGTTAAATTCTTTTTTTATCCTATTTAATAACTCATTATCTGAACGTAACGTACTAATATCAGAAGCTGGCAATATTAATACCAATTTTTCATCAATCTTATATGCTCCTACTAAGGTAAACTTATCAAGTGTATTATTTTTCTCAGCCAAGCGAGTTAATTTTATCGATCCATCTATGTCTCCTTCTGTTAGATGGCCAGATTTTAATTTGGATTCACATTTTGAGCATAAAATTCCCGTTTTAGCATCAAAGGAACAAATAGGAGTTTTCAATATTTTCTCAATGAATATTTTAGTTATTCTATATATAAATAGAGCTAATTAGCTTAATATTAAAAATATATTTATTTTAGTATG
Source organism: Nitrososphaerales archaeon (assembly GCA_032155045.1). Classification (GTDB taxonomy): domain Archaea; phylum Thermoproteota; class Nitrososphaeria; order Nitrososphaerales; family Nitrososphaeraceae; genus TH1177. The sequence goes on along the minus strand of JALDXL010000009.1, from coordinate 15,410 downwards.
ATAATTGATATCCCTGTCAAAAAATAAATTATCTATCGCTGGTTTAAGTGTATCTTATTTTCTACATAATAAGACCATAAATGCCGTTGACAATGTTTCTCTTGAATTACATCAAGGTGAGTTTATTGGTATTGCAGGAGAATCAGGATGTGGTAAAAGTACATTAGTATCTGCAATAATAAGGAATATACCATTTCCGGGTAAAATAACTTCAGGAAGAATTTATATGAATGGGTTGGATCTGACAAAACTATCCAATAAGGAATTCGATTCAAAAATCAGGTGGAAAAAGATATCTATGATTTTTCAAGGAGCAATGAATTCTCTAGATCCAGTATATCAAATTAGATCTCAATTTAAGGATATTTTTCAAGTTCACGGACAAATATATGATATAAATAAAGTTTTTAGAATATTAAAAGAAGTAGGATTAGATGAATCTATCCTTGCAAAATACCCTCATGAGTTAAGTGGAGGTATGAAACAAAGAATTGTTATAGCTATGGCTTTAGTATTGGCGCCAGATATTATCATTGCTGATGAACCTACAACGGCGCTAGATGTGCTTGTTCAGATACAAATTATAAAATTGTTGAAAAAACTCAAAGAAAAAGGAATTAGTATAATTTTAATTTCTCACGATCTTGCTTTAATTTCTGAATTAGTAGACAAAATAGGAATAATGTATGCCGGAAAAATCATAGAGTTTAATCTAACCAAAGAAATTATTTTTTCTCCACAAAATCCTTATACACAACATTTAATTCGTTCAACACCACAAATAGGGGAACAATTTAACAATAATTAATTATTAATGCATCTACCACTATACTTTTTCTAATTTGAACCATTAAAATTTGAATCAATAGAGTAAATTCGTTAAAAAATATTTTTTACAAGTCTTCTAAACTATCTTATTTTGTATCTTTTATTCAAAGATTCTATTGAAAATCATGTAAAGCTCTGTCTTTATGGTAAAAAATTTTTTTCCTTAATTCAACAATATGATCTTTTATGATATGCGAATCAGCACACTTATCATGCATAATGCCTATAGAACAAAACTCACAAGATGTCACAAAAACTAAGTTATTAAATTTTTTATTACAATAAGTACAAATTTCAGAATCTAAATCATAATCAATTAGTGGTTTTAACCATGGTTCTCTCCACAATAAGTGCATTATACAAAGTGAATTGATCAAATATATATAATATTTTCACTAATTGTTTAGAGTAATCTTGATTATTTATAAGAATCCTATTCCTACAGTAGATGCAATCATTCAAAAGTCTTCTTGTATTTTATTTATAAAACGAAGAAAAGATCCATACAGGGATCACCTTGCCTTGCCAGGAGGTTTTGTAAACCAAGGTGAAACTATTGAAGAGGCTGTAGAGAGAGAAATTTATGAAGAAACTTCATTGAAAGTTCATCCACTAGATATATTGGGAGTTTATTCTGATCCTAAAAGAGATCCAAGAGGCCATATAATGACTGTTGTTTTCATTGTTACAATCCTTGAAGGAACCGCGAGAGCTGGGGATGATGCCAAGGAAATATTCTGGGTTCCTCTTGAAAAATTGAATGACATTCAAATTGCATTCGATCATAAACTTATCATCAATGACTATTTACGATGGAAAAAGGAAGAAGGAACGTTTTGGACACACAAGATTAGATGATCCTACTGAATATGATATTTAAACAATTTGAGTCATTACAATCAATTTATATTTCTACATAACTCATAATTATCCATGCAATCAGCAGAATTGGAAATAAATAAAATTCGTGATGATTTTCCTATTCTTTCGCGTACAATTAATGGTAAGCCGTTTGTTTATTTTGATAATGCATCGACTACTCAGAAACCGTCATCAGTAATAAACAAAATTTCTGAATATTATTCATTTTACAATTCGAATATTCATCGAGCAGTTTATCACGTAGCTGAAGAAGCTACCAATGCATATGAATTAACAAGAAATAAAATTTGCAAATTTATAAATGCAACTTCTTTAGAGGAAATCGTTTTTACTAGAAATGCTACCGAAGCAATAAATTTAGTCGCTTATTCATGGGGAAGAAAAAATATTAAGAAAGGTGATATTATCCTCTTATCTGAACAAGAACATCATAGTAATATCGTCCCTTGGCAGATTATAGCTAAAGAAAAAAAAGCTCTAATCAAATACTTAAAAATTAATGAAACTGGAAATTTAAGTTTAAATGAACTGGAATCTTATCTTGATAAATATAAAGGAAAAATAAAGCTAATATCCCTATGTCATATGTCTAACGCACTCGGAAATATAGTACCAATAGATCAAATAATAGATATTGCACACGAAAACGATGTACCTGTTCTTGTTGATGGAGCTCAGTCTGTACCTCATATCAAAACTGACGTTACAGTTATGGATTCTGATTTTCTAGTTTTTTCTGCCCATAAGATGTTAGGACCAACAGGAGTAGGCATATTATATACGAAAAAAAATATTCTTGAAGAAATGGATCCGTTTATCTGCGGTGGTGATATGATTAAAGAAGTCCATAAAGGAAATACTTCATTTAACGATCTACCGTATAAATTTGAAGCTGGAACTCCAAATATAGCGGATGTTATTGGGTTCAGTGCTGCCATTGATTATTTAACTAATATCGGTATGGAAAATGTTAGACGGCATGAAATTGATTTGACCAAATATGCAATTAACTTGCTATCGGAACTTAAACACGTTAAGCTATATGGTGACACCAACCTAAATAATCGTGGAGGAATTATTTCGTTCAACTTAGGTGATATTCATCCACATGATTTAGCAACTATATTAAATAATTTTGGCATTGCAATAAGATCAGGACATCACTGTGCACAAGTAATGATGGAGAAACTGAATGTTTCAGCTACATCTCGTGCTAGTTTTTATATCTATAATACCAGAGAAGAGATCAATATCTTTATTAATGCGTTAGACGAAGCTATAAAACTGTTCCGACTTTGAGTGATGATATTTATAGAGAAATAATATTAGATCATTATAGAAATCCTCGAAATAAAGGAAAAATTAATAACGCAGATGTTGTTATTCATGATAGTAATCCTTTATGTGGAGACCAAATTGATATATTTCTCAAAGTAGAAGAAGGTCAAATAAAAGATATTAAGTTTGATGGAAAGGGCTGTGCAATCAGCCAGGCAAGTGCATCTATGTTAACAGAGATGGTAATGGACAAGCCTCTCACTGCTGCAAAAGATATTTCAAAAGATGAAATATTGGAAAATATAGGTTTGACCAACTTAGGTCCAGCTAGAATAAAGTGCGCGTTGTTATCTCTCAAGGTGCTAAAGATGGGTATGGTAAAATACTATTCAGATAAAGAACCTAAAACAGCTGAAAAAATAGAAGAAGATTCACAACTTTATTAAACACCATAGAAGACCAGTTTTTTTAATTTATTATAATTTCACTGAATGTCAGATACCACATTCTGGAAAAATTTAACTGTATATAATACTCTTATATTAGAAGACTTAGAAAAGGTGAAAGCTACAAGTGATATTATCTTGAATGATTTTTTAAAATTAGAAAAATCAAATAATTTTAGTTATCGAATTCTATTACCTAGGAATGATGAAAATAACAAATTAGCAAAGCAAATAGGCCTGAGTCTTCAATTGGAACTTTTTTCTCAATTAAGAAAACGAAAAATCAAAACATATATGAAAGAAATTAAGTATGTTCATGATCAGAAACATTTTGGATGGTTATTGATTAGTTCTCAATTGTACCAAAAAATGAATTTACCAAATTATTGATTAAATTTATTAGTAATGTAAGGCTCGTTCAATTTCAACACCTTACATAAGACCATTGAAATTATTAAGCCATATAATATTCCTCCAATAATATCAAAAAAGTAATGCTGGAGAAGATATAATTTACTTAATCCAACTAACAATGGGAATATCCACAATAATTTTCCCACAAAATTGTTATTTTTAAACAAAATTAACCAATATCCAATAATTACTATGAAGGCAGTATCACGTGCTATTGAATTAGATGGAAAGGACAATTCTCTGGCTATCGGCATCATGCTATCATTCTCTATCATATAATTCTCAGGTAAATGATAATGAGGTACGAATTGTTCAATAGGAGATGTACGCCCAATTATTGGTTTGATATACATAATTGATATTGATAGAATAACTATTGATATCAAAAAGATCAAACCTATTTTCCTTGTTCTTCTAATTATAGTTAAAATTATTCCAACAATTAACATAAAAAATAAATCGCCAATAGATGAAATGATTACCATCGTAAAATCTATAGTTGGATTACCTCCTAATTTATAAAAATAACTAGAAATTAACTTATCAATATTATTTGTTGCTCCAATAGAAACTAAAAAGGATAACACAATAAACGATAAGACTATAAATCCAAAATCCTTGGTTTTAAGTTTAAAACCTTGACTCATCTTTAAATTTTCATCAATAGAGTATATATTCGTAAAAGGATTAAATCGATTTATAGACTACTTTTTTCTTAAGTATCTTTTATAAGGAGAATTCAATAATTTCCAAAAAAAAAACTACTCATAACAATATTAAATATAAAAAAATAAGTTCTACGGTAAAGTATGGTTAAATTCACAATCATCTGAAATAAAGTAACACGTATCTATTCATATTACAAAATTTTTATTCCTATGTTTTAATTCTTTAATTGATAAGTTTTTTATTTCTCATTTCATAGTTGTAAAAAAGTTGGTTAACTTAAATTTGTAGAATATCCTTCTTAATATGTTGTGTATATATTTTATAAAAACGAATTTAGTCCGAGACCTGTATCTTTTACTTTTTCTCAAATGAAATATCGGATCTATCATAATTTCCCTTTCATTTGGATGAAAATATCTTTAATCAAATAGTTTTAAATTTATTTAAGATCTATGTGTTTTTTCCTTTGTTATCTTTACACTTGTAATTTGTCCTAAAGTGTGATTTTCCATTACATATAACCTAAATAATCCGTTCTAAGTATATTGGTATATTATTTTTTTTACAAGATAAAATTATGGAGTATAGATGCCAGAACTATAATCATAATTATATGCTAAAACAGATTCAATTTGATTATTTGTATCATTCTCTTTATCTGTTTCATCAAATTGCAATTTAAAGCTGCATCTATATCTTTTGAATTCATCAAATGTTTATTAACTTAATTAATTCCTTCTTATTCACCATCTTCTGTTGAACCAACATAATCATCTTCATTAATTTCATATATCTGACCATAAACTGAAGATATAAAAATTGTAGGAATAAAATACAAAAAAATCATTAGCTGGTATGAATATTATCGTAAGAAATTTGTTTACACTTACAATAAAATCTAGATTAATAATTAAGTTCCTTTTAAAAAATTGTAGGTGATTTATCTATTACTATATCAGTACTCTTCTATGTTATTTGATATTAATTGGATTTTTGAGTTTGAAAATTATTAATATTTTCTAAAAATATATTTTTGGTCAATCTACTTGAACAGATTTATATGATTATAATGCGCTATCAAATGATTTAAAATCAGAAAATTAAATTATTTATATGTTCTTATAAATGGTACATTTGATTTAGTGAATTTGTATTCGAATGATGTATATTATAGAATTTAGATTTTATGCAATCATGCATGTCGGAACATCGATCTATCAAGATATAATTACACTTTAGAAATAATATCTAGATAGTTAATTTGATAAAATTAAATGATATCATATCTATATTTATTAAGTTAAACCAAAATTTAATTTATATAATTCCAAAATAGTTCTAAATACTAATTCTGTAATAGAAGTTAAAATAATTTATGTACAATGTATAAGCAACATCAGAAGATTTGTGATAATCAGGTAAGCACCTGTCTGTCTAGAGTAGGATTCAAAGGTTTGGTACATGCCAGATTTAGAAAAGGAAAAGTATTTTAGCATTCATCAAAGATGAATCTGTTATTCAGATTGGAAACCATAATTATTGGTTATGGATTGCAACTGAACTAGTTCACAGAACTATGCCAGAAATACATGTTTCAAATGAAAGAAACATGTTTGTAGCAGAGAATTTCATTAGATCCTTGGTTGACAAATATAGCTTACTTGCATTTTACACTGACGGTGTGGTATGGTATCCTCAAACCTGTCGGTTCATACAGCTAAAACGCAGGTCGTATTCTCTTTTAGAGGAAGAGTCTGATAGAAAGAGTGATGCAATATTTTAAAGACAGAACTGAATTTTTTGATGAATACTATATATGTAATAATAAATAAAATTGTGATCTAATATAAGTATATAATTGGCTAAAAATGTTCATTTATCTGTATAATACAACTAATACAAATAAAATACCATTTCTTATTAATAGAAGCGAACTCAACGTAAGTTAACAGAGCCGACTAATATAACGAAAATTAGTATAGATCTAAAAAAATTAACCATTTATGCATGTTAGATTTGAAATTATCGAGTAGTTAAAAATTTATAACCTTCGGTAAGTATTTCTTTTGAATTGGAATAAGTTATTCTTTGAAATGCTTCATCATATTGAGCCCATACATAATTCAAATGCTCCTTTGATAATACTACATTAGTAGATTTCGTTTCGGCTAGAAAATAGGTTACTTTTTTGGAAACTAAATGATTATTTCTCTTATATTTATAAAAAACTTGTTTCATGAATTTATCTAATATGATAACATCTCTTATTCCAGTCTCTTCCATAATTTCCCTTAAAGCGGTTTCTAAATTACTTTCTCCTTCTTCTTTATTTCCTTTTGGAAAATCCCAATGTCCACTATAATAGTGTAATATAAGAAAGGTTATAGTATGATTATTGCGACGAAATAATATGGCGCCTGACGAAACTTCGTTTATCAAATAGAATTCTCCTGTTTAGATGTTTCAATTAATTCTTCTTCACTTGTACCATGATTAGGTAGATAGTCATGTATATCAAGCCATTCTTTTTCATCCATAAAATAACTACAATACCATTTTTTTAACTCTGTATGATAAAATCCATGTTCGTGCATAAAAAATCTATATTTTTTTCATTATTAAGTTATTATATAATTTTATTATTTTATTTACCAAATCTTCTTACACGATTTTGATACGTTCTGATGGCTCTCATAAAATCAATCTTTCTAAATTCAGGCCAAAATACGTCCATAAATATTAATTCACTATAAGCACTTTGCCAAAGTAAAAAACCACTTAGTCTTTTTTCACCTGATGTTCGTAGAATTAAATCTGGGTCAGATTGTGGAAGATGAGATGTATAAAGACATGATTCAATTATCTTTTTATCAATACCATCTACTTTTAACTTACCAGAGATAACCATTGAGGCTATTTTTTTAATAGCATCTACTAATTCTTGTTGTCCCCCATAAGCAACCGCTATATTTAAAAACATAGAATTATAGTCAGAAGTTTCTTCTTCTAATATTTTTAATATATGTTGAAGATTTTTGGGTAACAATTCTATATTTCCTATTGCTTTAATCTTCATTTTTCGCTTGTGAATACGATTATCGTCTCGAAGTTTTTCGAGTTTTTTACATAACAAGTCATAAATATTATTTAACTCCTCATTCTCACGTTCAAGATTTTCATTAGAAAGAACATAAACAGTAGTAATTTTTATTTCTAAATCGTAAATCCAATTTAATAATTCTTCAGCTTTCTCTGCACCAATAAAATGGGCTTTGTCTAATCCAAAAAAATGATATTTTGCCCATCTTCTATTTCCATCTAAAATAATAGCAATATGGTTAGGTAAGACGTCCTTAGATATCTGAGATTCTAACCATCTTTCATAGATTTTATAAAAACCAGATAATTTAAACATCAAGTCAAACAAAACAGCATTAGAATAATTCGGGGTTTTCATTTAATATTTTTCTTTGAATTATAAAGTGTTTAATACTTATTTATTTTATATTATTTAGGCTATTTAAGAGATTCTCCACCTTTTCTGTTTCTATAATACTGATAAAGAAAAGTAGCAGCCACTAATGTTATAGCTAAACCTATGAGTAACGAAGATATAAGATTAAAAGGACTTGTTCCTTCTGTAAGTACGGAAGTAAATTGTAAAATTGGATAATACAACAAAATCAATATTACCAACCTTAGAATATCAGACATAGTCTTAATACTTGCTTTGAACCAATTTGCTAACAGTGTACCAGTTAATATAGTCCCGATACCAATCCACATTAACAGGATAGTCCCTCTGATGAAGCTTCCAACTATCTGTTTATTGGTCACAATTTCCCAATTTGTCAAGTCTTTTGTAACACTTTCCTGAGGAATATGTGAGAGTCCATTAACTATAGATACAACTATTATCAACAAACCTGCTACTAGTGAAAAAATCCTAATAAAACTTGTAGGTGTTGGCTTACCTAATGCACCTATAGATTTATCGATATCAAATGCACGAATTATAAAAGCAGAGCCTAGTATGCTTAGAACTAAGGCAATGGCTTCTCTGGTCAAACCAAAGATGGTAGCGATCCCACTAGCTACTAATAAAGCTCCGGGTACTCCTAGAAAGAATTTTGAATATCTAGGGTCATATACCAACATTTTAATGTATTTGCCAAATACTGCATACGAATATTCAACACTTCTACTATGTTTAATTACAACTCGTTGAACAGATATGATTGGTACGAGTGATTGAATTACTGGTACTACGGTTTCGTCGTCTTCTCCATCTGAAATAATGACCGAGCCATCTGCATTAAATCTTTTTACTAAGAATTGGATTTCAGATCCTATTTTTTCGTCGCCTTCTATTCCTCTGTTATATTTTCCAGCAACTATTGCAACTTCTACGGTGTACCCTCTTTTAACCAAGTCTTCATATGTTTTTACTGCAGCGAATATGGCATTCGCATCAGAATCTTCTGGATCTTCAATAGCTAATCTGATACCCGCGTTGATACACGCATCTCTTCCTACTATAGGAGTTTCAATACCTCCTTTAGAACCTATATCATCATCTCGATCTATACAAAGTACAATTATACGATTAAAATTTTTATTTTGATCATTACGTAAATCCCTTCTTAACAGATTCTCTCCATTATTTCCATTTGACAAAAGAGGACCTCTTTATTTTTAAATATTTTCGGATTAATTAATTTATCTAAAATTTAGCTCAAATAGGTTTTTTTTATTTTATCCCTCGACTTTAAAATAATATAAAAAATTACTTGCTATAATGAAGAATTATTAGTCAGGTTATACACCCAAAATAATCTATAGGCAATTTTATGAATATGGAAACTGCGAAAATATTAACTTCAATAATAAATATTCTATATTGTCTAAATCGCTACATATATTGCAAATCGTTATCTTCTTTCCATAGGTTTATTCTTTGATGAAACCAAGGATAAAAACTCGTATTTTTGTCTTCAAATTGTTTTTTTATTATTTTGGCTATTGTTTTTGATACTTGTCCAGGTTCGCCATAAATTTCTTTTTTGTTTTTTGCTTTTATCCCAAAATCTTCGAATTTATCATAAATATGATTGACCATTGATGTAATCCATTCTGAGTTTATAGGAGGAATAAGTAAATTACTTTTCGCATCAAAAATTGTTTCAGGTCTATCTGTGTTAAGCCTTATAGTAAGAGATAAAACATTTTTAAAATACAATAGCTCTTCTTGCATGGATCCTGAATCAGTCATTTCGGCCCAACATTTTCCACTGTCCAAAAATTCTATAACTTGTCCATATTCCTTCCATAAAGGGGTTATTAAGAATTTATTTGGAAATTCTTTCGCGAGTAACCTGATATTTTCTTCAAGACCATAAAATTTCAACGCTGATCTAGTAGCATTCAACATGACCAAAACTACTTTATGATCAGAATATTTGACAATATTTACCAAACCGTGGATGATTGATTTAAAGCGATGTTCAGTTAAATTTTCCCTTCTGTGAATATCCATCCTTATCCATTTTCCATTTTCCAACTGAGGGTAGAGATCGAATATACTCTGAGTTACCTTTTGTTTCCTTTTTAAATAAATTGCGTCTACTACTGAATTACCAACTACATGAACAAACTCTTCAGGATATCCTTCTTTAACAAGATTATCTTTGTTGAGTTGAGTCGGCGCAAAAAAATACTGAGTCCCAGCAGAACAAATCCATGTATCAATTTGTTCAGGAAATGGCTCTTCCCGCGCAACAAACCATTTTCCTTCAAATTGTTCATGAATAAATTTTTCTATCAGATCTAAAGTTGGTTCTTGTGTAATCTTTAATTTCTTCATAATTTCTGGACTCATTGATCTTAATCCTGCTTCGTTTTGAGCAACTTTCTGACCCATTCCAAAAACCCATGCTAAAGGTGCAATTCCTGCAACCAAAGTATCACCATGAACGACGGGAAGTAATTTAGAAGTTAAACCATATTCTTCTTTACAAAATCTACCGAAGGAGCCAAACTTGAGAATTAGTTCACTTGCTTTCTCCATAAGATCTCCTCTAATTTGCAAATCAACACCGACTGACTCTTCTAATTTAAATTCCTTTATTCCAAATCCTAAGACATCATCAAAATGTTGTCCTGTATCGATAACAAATACTGGCAACTTCTCTCTTTTAGCCTCTACGACTAATGGTGCTTGTTTGTAAAAGTCAGGTTTAGTGCCAATTACTACAGAGAGAATGGGACTATTTTCCTGTTTAGCTAAATGAAATATTTCTCTCAATAGAGTAGTATTCACATTTATGGGAAGGTTCTGTTTTGATATTTCTATTTTCTCAATATTTGTGGTCTTCAACTAAGTCTCCTTTCTCCTTTAACTCTTTTTCGATATTTCATATAAAGAAGTAATCCAATAATGAGTACTCCTATTCCTCCAAATATAAAAATATATGGAACAATAATTAGAATCGGTTGATAAAATTCGTTATTGATTTTTTGAGTTAAATTAATTGAAATTATCATTCCAATGATAATAATTATTCCTGCAACTGATAACATTAGACCCGGTAACCTATTGCCATAGTTTCTTGAAAAACCAAAGGCTATTCCAGCCAGAATTATTCCAGGTGCAGCAGAAATCGAAATAGTCATGATTAGAACTCCGTATATATCTACATATCTGTCGGGACCCTCGCCTCCACTTCCAATAAGAAAATTATAAAAAGAGATAACCAATAAGACGAACATTATTGATAATCCTAAAGATGCTAGAGATAGCCAATCATCTAACTCAAATTTAATATTTAACATAATCTACTCAACTCCTACGATCTTTGCAATTTCCTTTCTAGCAGCTGCGCCTAGTTTAGAAGACGAAATTTCAGGTAAAACATCGTTAACATAAACACCAAAACCCTTTTCTAGACCTGTTCGTTCACTCGTATGTGGATATACGTCGATATGCCAATGAAACTGTCTGCTATTTTTCTTTTCAGGTGATAATTGAAATACAAGATTAAAAGATGGATTATTCAATACAGTAGCCATTCCACCTAATGTAGAGCGCAAAATCATGGCAAGATCAAAGATTTCTTTTTGAGAAATTTTAGTTAAAGTTGTAGAATGCTTTTTTGGATAAATTGAAAATTCGTATGAATAAAGAGAAGCCCATGGACAGAAAGCTATAAAATAATCTGTTGCTAGTATCTGTCGAGGTCCATCCAATTCTGTAGATATTGCTATACAAGAAGGACAATTTCCATTTTCATTAACAAATTTGTGTGAAAGAATTGCTTTTGATTCTATAGAAGGAGGTATTTCAGAAAAAGTGACAATATCAATATGAGAATGGTCAAAAGCTGTTCCACATTGATTTCCATTATTAATGTATACAGAGACATAAGTAACTTTTTTTTGGGTATATAACCACCTTATTCTATCTTGCAAAACTAAGAGTACATTACACCATTGATCTACCGACATTTGGGAGAAATTTTGATTATGAAAAGGAGTAGCAACTAAAATCTGATGGTATCCATATGCCGGTTCACTATAGAGTGGTCTCTCAGTATAAAGTGTAGAGTTTTGTGGGACAATTATTGGTTTATTACTATTAAATACCCTTACACTCCAATCTTTAACAATATATCCTTCTGAATCAGATAAACGTTGAAGAATTCCACTTTTAATAACAAGAGAAACTATGGCAGGGTGGGTGAGTTTTTCATTCCCTGGACAATAAGGACAGATTGTTATGTCTGTGTTATCTGTACTTGTTTCTTCCTTATCGCTAGGATATATTACAAATTTATCCATCACATAGTCCTTCCTTAATTCTCCCAAGGTATTTTTCGTTTTTAACGTGATGGTTTCCTTTAATTAAAGCTTCTGAAAAAAATTTAAATATTAATAGTAGAAAAAAACTATGTATATAGATTTTATATATAAATAAATCTGCGAAGTTATACACTTAACAATTTATAACAATCAATAAGTTTAAAATATAGGGTATAACTTTCATAGATCATTATGACAATGCCAAAAGGTTTCGGATCAAACGTAACTAAAAATGGAAAAAGAAATTTTAATGATTGGTGGAACTCTGTACCTGCTGATCTAAAACAGAAAGCCAGAAAAGGAGATGAAAATAACAAGCCTTTGTTAAATCAGGTTAACTATGTTCTATTGCATCTTCATTTAGCTGGAAAACATGATACAAAACCATCACATGAAGAATTAATAGATTGGCTTCATAGCGGCCAAGTAGATGCAATGCGTAGATAAAAAGATTCTTTTTTTTATTTTTTAAGACACGAATAACATTTTTTTAATTTTATATATTGTATAGTCTACAATATTTTTAATTTTTACATAACCAATTATCAAATTTTAATACGTTGAAATCTAAATACTTCCGAATTGAATATTTCATTAATTTTTTATCTTGAAAGAAACTAGTGAGTTTCTATTGAATAAATAATGTTATTTTACTTGAATTCTTCTTCTAATATTTTCCTCTTTTTACCTATTTGGAATATTTTATCTGTATTTTGTAAAGCTTTTCTTTTGGATCTCTTAAAAATCATTGACTGGATCAATAAGTGATTTTCTGGAATTACCATCCCTGTCTGATCGTCCGAATATAAAATTTTCAGGGTGTCATCCTGACTTCTCATTACTTCTTGATGAATATGTACCATATTTGTATCTCCGTGAACAAAACCCATTTCTAAAGCCTTCTTTCTTACATCTGCAGTACCCTTAGCTGAATTTAGGAATGATATACCAAATTCATTTTCTAAGCAGGACAAAATTTCATTTTTTGAAGGAGCCTTACTTTTAAATCTGACAAACATTTGATGCAAATGCATCATCCTTGAAGGAGCTTTATATGATTCTACATATAGATTCGCAGTAGGCAAAAATGATTTAACATCATCTTGATGGTGAGGATTTTTATCCCATTCTATCGAGTCTTTTACTTCTTTTGAATCTTCTAAATCTGCCCATCTTCTAATTAATGTTACATCAAATCGTTTGATCCTATCGTTAAATTTTTCTATTAATGGTTGCATTATTCTTCCCATTCCAGAAACGTTGCAACTACCTTGAATTACATAAGACTTGTCTGCTATTTTATCATAATTAACTCTCGAGTTATGGATGACATCTGCAACAGAATATTTACCCTGCCTGTCTTCACCACCTTGGAATATGGCCATTTTTTTCATAGGCAAGTAGAATTTTTGTTTATTTTTAAATCCTAGTCCTTCTTTAGATGCATCAATTACAATGTCACTTTGTTCGATCGCCTCCTCTAAATAACCATCAAATTCCAGTTTTTTATTAATGAAATCTTTTTCAATAGATTGTGGTATGAAAACTTTATACCCATTTGAAATAGCTTCCTTCGCTCTCTCATCTGCACTGTATTTAGCAACACCAATCAGATTTATTTCTCTATCTAAACTAATAGCTGTAGCTAATCTTCTTCCAATATTACCATAACCATTAATGAATAACTTAACCATTTTTACCACTAAAATCTTCTTTTAAATTAATGAATCAAAAGTATAATATATTTTATTTTGATTTTGTCTTAAAATAAAATACTAATTTACTGCTATTAAATTTTTTCTATGAAATGTTTAAATTATTATATTCATAATAAATACATTAAAAAATAAATGAAGTTTTTAATTATCGATAATTACGATTCTTTTGTTTATAATATTGCGCAATCGTTAGGCCAAATTAATATAGAATCTTTGGTATATCGTAATGACAAAATTAATCTTAAAGATATCAAAAGATTGAACATTGATGCAATTATAATTTCACCAGGTCCAGGGAATCCAGAAGATAGGAAATACTTCGGAATTTGTAATAGTATCATTAAAACATTAGGAAAAGAAACTCCAATCCTGGGAATTTGTTTAGGGCATCAAGGAATAGTATCAGCTTTTGGAGGAAAAATTAATAAAGCAGGAAAAACTAGACATGGAAAAACAAGTAAAATATATTATAAATATGATCCTCTATTCGAAAATGTCAATAACCCTTTTATCGCCACTCGCTACCATTCACTTATAGCAGATAAGAAAACCTTTCCTAATTGCTTGGAGATAACCGCAAATTCAGTAGATGATAACGAGATTATGGCTATCACTCATAAACACTATCCAATTAAAGGAGTTCAATTTCATCCAGAATCTATATTGACAAACGAAGGAATGAAGATTTTGTATAATTTTACTTGTTTAGTAAAAAAATGACTAGTAAAGAGATTTATTTAGAAAACATTTTAAATCAACTTTCTTCTAATGAAGGACTATCTCTTAATGAATCCAAGGAGTTATTTAGAAACATAATCGATGGTGAAATATCTAATTTTTATGTTACTAATATATTAAAACAGATTTCATCTAGAGGAGAAACTACAGAAGAAATTCTTGCTATGATGCAAGTTATTACTGAAAAATCTATAACTATAAAACCAAATATTAAAAAACTTTTGATCGATATTTGTGGTACTGGTGGTGACAGAATTAAAACGTTCAACATCAGTACAGCATCTGCAATTGTTGCATCTTCAGCTGGATCTTGTATAGCAAAACATGGAAATCGATCTTCATCAGGTATATGCGGTAGTGCAGATTTTTTAGAATTTATTGGGTTAAATCTAAACAATTCTCCTGATAGTGTTTCTAGAGGTATA
Organism: Nitrososphaerales archaeon; assembly: GCA_032155045.1. Classification (GTDB taxonomy): domain Archaea; phylum Thermoproteota; class Nitrososphaeria; order Nitrososphaerales; family Nitrososphaeraceae; genus TH1177. Next base: position 155 of record JALDXL010000009.1, on the reverse strand, counting down.
GAAAAATTAGGAATAGGATTTTTATTTGCGCCTATATTTCATCCACTTTTAAAAAATGTATCTCAATTGAGGAAAGATATTGGTATAAGAACAATATTTAATATTGCTGCACCTTTATGCAATCCATGTGATAATTTAACTGGTCAGATTATAGC
>JALDXL010000008.1:0-27053 GCA_032155045.1 Nitrososphaerales archaeon | reverse complement strand
AGGCATTAAAAATAGATCCTAATAGCAAAATAGTTTTAAATAATAAAGGATATTCATTGGATGAAATAGGTCAACACCACGAAGCTATTGATTTATACAATAAGGCATTAAAAATAGATCCTAATAGCAAAATAGTTTTAAATAATAAAGGATATTCATTGGATGAAATAGGTCAACACCACGAAGCTATTGATTTATACAATAAGGCATTAAAAATAGATCCTAATAGCAAAATAGTTTTAAATAATAAAGGATATTCTCTTTTCTTATTAGGTAAATATCAAGAAGCTATTGATTTATACAATAAGGCATTAAAAATAGACCCTGAATTTGTTGATGCACTAGCGAATAAAGGATCTGCTTACTACAGACTTGGAAATTTTACTGAATCTTTAGAATGGTTAGATCAAGCATTAAAGGAAGATCCTTCAATTCTTGTATCTATATATTATAAAACAAGAGCTTTAGAAGAGCTCGGAGAGACACAATTAGCAGCAGAATTTTTTAAAAATGCTTCTATTGCTTACTATAAAAGCCTTACAATAAGTAAATAATATAAAAATATATTATTTTGAGAGATTATAAATATTCATTATTTAAAACAGAGTATAATATATTTTTGTTATAATTAAGCATAACTCTGTTTTCACCCTAATATTTTAGAACATAAAGAATCTCATTAATGTCAATGTAATAAACGAAGGTTAAAAACGGTAAATTATAATTTAGTTATCGCATTGAAAAATTTAATATTTATTTTAGGTTGAATGATAAAAAGATTGTATTAATACGAATAAATTTGTAAAGACATATTTAGATAAATGATCTTATATTCATTAGATATAGCATACCAACCATTGAAGTAACGAAACGAAGGGTAGTATTATTATAATTGAAATTTAGAAAATGAAAATAATTTGTTTATAATTTTGGTTTTATTAAAGACATTTTTTTGTAATCAAATATATAGTTTCAGTATTATTATCATTTGTCCAATGACTTGGAAGGTTGATCTCTTCTATTTTTTTTAAATGACTTTTTCTTATAATTTCTCCCCAACCATAATTCGTAGTATCATGTATAAATTTTCTCTTCAAACTGCTACCTAAAAAAACTATTCCAAACAGTTCAAATTTTTCTTTTAGAGTTGTTTGAATTAAATTTTCAACAAACATTTCTCCCATTTCAGGAAGTCCAGAGACCAAAAAACATGGTCTAGAAAAATTATGTCTTGCATAATAATAAGTTGAAGCGTCATCATTAATTATTTCAAATTTTGTATCTGTATTTTTACATAGCTTCATTTGTAATTCAATTAAATTAGTATCTAATTCAATTCCAGTAGATTTTAAATCTAGTAATGCTCCACAGAATGGTATTCTTCCGTCTCCTGAACCAATATCCAGTAGTTCAGTAAATCCTAATTCTTTTATTCTAAGACAAAGTAAAAATGCTGATAACATCCAAGTTGGATAAAAAGGTTGATAATTTGTATCATATTTTTTATTATTTAAGTAATACTCATTAACATCACCTTCATATGATGTAAATTTTAGATTATTAATTAAAATATCTATTTTCTTGAAATAAATAGGATTACTAGAAACAAATTGATGAAGTTTTACTAATATGTTATTGTTGATAGGAAAAGAATATGAAGATTCTTTTGGGAGTATTTCTGCAATAATATTTTTTGGTTTAAAATTTCGGATATATTCTCTTTTAACTTCGAGAAAATTATTTAAGATATTTTGAAACATTTTTTATATCATAAAAATTTATTATTACTTGGTTTAGTAAACAGACTCAGCAGAAGGTCTTAAACCTCTCTTATATGAAGAATGACCACACTTGCTACATTTATAAATTCGTTTACGTTTGTAAGTATATATAAAATCTTCATTTTCAACAATATCGTGTAAGGTTTTTTGCATACATCTATCACAAAATCTATTTTCTTTCATTATATTATATTCAATAAAAAATTTATAGTATTTAAAAAATTAATAAGGTGTTATTTTTTTAGTTTTGACTTTAATAATCCTGGTACTTCACCAGGTCTTTTAGCTACTGGAACATTTGCCTTGGCATAATTTGAAACCTTTGACTCTGCTGAACCATAATTGCCATATACTATTGCACCAGCATGTCCCATCTTTTTCTCCTTTGGAGCTGATCTTCCTGCTACGTAAGCGACGACAGGTTTGGAAAAATTGGTTGAAATAATATATTCTGATAGTTTCTCTTCAGCATCACCACCGATCTCTCCTACAACTACAACTGATTCTACATCTTCTCTTTCTTTTATAAGCTCAAATGCTTCGATAAGGTTTGTCCCATTTATAGGATCTCCTCCTATCCCGAGACAGATTCTTTGTCCATACCCAGCATTTGATAATGTATAAGAAACTTCGTACATTAGAGTCCCACTTCGTGAAAAAACTACTGTCGACCCATGAGTAAAGGGTTTGGCCGGCATAATACCTATTTTCATAATTTCTGGTACTATAACTCCTGGAGTATTCGGTCCTATCATCCTAGCCCCTTTTTTTTCAGCATAATCTAGTATTTTGATCGAATCTATTATAGGAACATGCTCGGGTACAGCTACAAGCAACTTTATTCCATTATCTATTGCTTCTTTAGCAGCTTTCAAAAAGAATGGAGCAGGAACAAATATGCCTGAAATTTCAATAGGAGTATCCTGTACAGCCTCTGAAACTGAATTAAAAACAGGAATTTTTTCAAATGATTGCCCTCCTTTCCCAGGAGTAACTCCCGCAATAATATTGGTTCCATAATCCTTCATAAGTTTTGTATGGGTTGACCCAAAACTACCAGTAATTCCTTGAATTAAGACAGGTTTCTTTTTATAATCCGCATCACTTTCTTTTCCTATTAATATATCGAACAAGTCAAATTTTTTACTTGTATTCTTTAAACCATTCAATTTTTCTATCATCATTCTCATCACTTCCTCCTCTTCAGCAATATTTCACAGCTGCATTTATTGCTTCTTCTACAGTATTATATAGCCTAGCTTTGCTGCCATTAAGCAATTCTCTCGCTTTTTCTGATTCAGCACCAGTTATTCTTGCAAAAACTGGCACTTTAATTGTACCATCATTATATGCATTTAGTATTGCTTGAGCAACGAGATCAGTTCTAACTATTCCACCGAACAAATTAACTAGAATAACATGTATTTTATCTACTCTGCTAATAACTTTTAATGCTTGATAAATTGATTCAGTTGTAGCTCTTCCACCAAAGTCTAAAAACGCGCCAGCTTTTCCACCAGCGTCAGTAACCATATCCAAAGTTGACATTACTAAACCAGCACCATTTCCAATTATAGCTATATCCCCATCCAGTTCAACAAAAGAAAATCCATTATTTTTCGCTTGAGTTTCTAATTCGGACAATACTTCATATTGTTTCAAATCTTCATGTCTGAATAAAGCATTATCATCAATTATCACCTTTGCATCTAAAGCCACTAAATCTCCACCATTGAGCATTGCTAAAGGATTTATTTCAGCTAATTCAGCTTCCTTTTCATATATTAATTTTGATAGCTTTTGAATTAAAAGAATAAAAGATTCTTTTTCAGATTGATTTAAATTCATTTTATTGGCAACTTGAGAAGCTAATTCCTTTGAAATACCATCGCTATCAACTGGAATGTCAATAATAACTTTATTATCAACACTCTCAATTTCAACTCCTCCTTGAGATGAAGCTATAATAGAATAACATCGTTTTGTTCTATTTAAAAAAATAGACAAGTAAAATTCCCTTTTAATATCTGCCATTTCTTCAAGTAAAATTGACTTGGGTTTTTCTCCCTTGACTTCCTTGGCTAACAATTCGTTAAATTTATCAACAAGTTCATTTTCAGTTTTACATTTTAAAATTGCACCTGCCTTTCCTCTTCCGCCTACTGTAAGTTGTGATTTTAGTACAAAAGGAAAGCCAATAATTTTAGAACCATTCTCAGCTTGTTCGATATTTTTTGCTAAAAATGATTTTGGTATATTAATTCCATACGAATTGAAAAGTTCTTTACCCTGATATTCTAATAACTTCATTTTTATTAGAAATATTTGAGAGGTTTATATTCTTATTTTTTAAATTGTAAATCTTAATTAAATAACAATATTTGTTTCAAAACAAAGAAATTTAACATATATGTAAGAGATTGTAAAGTATTTTATTAAATCTATATTTTTATATAATTTTCTTTATATTTAAGTACTTAAATATAAAAAATTAACAATATTACGAATAATCTATTTTTTATATATAAATTATCAGCAAGAAAAGCTAACAAAAATATAAATCTATGAAATTGATAATTTGAGTATTATTTCTTTAGTATTATAATTTGTTATAATAAAAAGACTCAATAAATTAAAAATAAAGAATTTGTTCTAGATAAATTTAACAAGTTTGTATGCATGCAAGGATTTGTTAAATACGATAAAATTAAAAAACCTTACTGTTTGAAGACTTTTAATCATGATATGTTACTATTGTAATATCAACATATGTAATTTATGCCAGACATTAGGTTTGTATATGAAACAGCCAAAAAAAGAAAGCGTTAAACTGATATTGTTATATTTTCATAACAATTTGATCTTGAAAATTTACCTGTTTTTGTACACATATTTTAATATTTCTATTACATAGTTTTCAATCATTAAATCAGATGTAAAATTTAAGTATTGTTAGAATATCGTAGTAAATTATATGGATTTGGAAAGAAAGTTATCCCTTGTTATATCTGAGCCAGCAGAAGAAATAGTTACATTGGATGAACTAAAAGATCTTTTACAAACAATTTCAAGACCTAAACATTATATTGGTCTAGAAATTTCAGGAAAACTTCATCTCGGAAGTTTGATCCTAACGGGATATAAAATAAATGATTTAATTAAAGCCAATTTTAATACAACTGTATTTTTAGCTGATTGGCATACTTTTATTAATAATAAGTTAGGAGGTAACTGGGAAAAAATAAAAGAAATTTCAAAATATTATTCTGAAGCTTTTCAATATTTTTGTCCTGGGGTAAAAATTACTCTTGGAAGTCATCTGTATACTGAATATGATGAATATTGGAAAAATTTTACTCAATTCTGTAAATATATATCGTTATCACGAATTACTAGATCATTAACCATTATGGGTAGAAACACCAACGAACAACTCGATTTTTCTCAATTTCTCTATCCTGCCATGCAATCAACTGATATCCATGCACTAGATTTAGATCTAGTTCATGCGGGTACAGATCAACGAAAAATCCATATGCTAGTACGAGAAATTTTTCCCAAATTAAAATGGAAAGTTCCAGTTAGTTTACATCACCATTTACTTCCAGGACTTTTAGAACCAGTTAAAATGGGGTTAACTGAAAATAGTGCAGAAGATTTACAGATTTCTAGCAAAATGAGTAAAAGCAAACCATTGGGTGGAATTTTTATTCATGACGATGATAAAACAATCAAAAATAAAATTAACAAAGCTTTCTGTCCTATAGGTATTTCAGAAAATAATCCTATTTTGGAAATAATAAAATATATTGTATTTCATGATTCTAATGAATTTGTAATTGAGCGTCCCTCAAAATATGGAGGAACACTTTCTTACTATGATTTTAGAGATTTAAAACAAGATTACGAAAAACAAAATATTCATCCACAAGACCTAAAAAATGCTACTTCAAAATACCTATGTAAAATTATTGAACCGATCAGAGAACATTTCAAAGGTAGAGAGCCTGAATTTTAAAACATAACCAAGAGTAGTATAGGAAAAAAACTATCTATTTATTAACTTTTCCACAGATTACTTTATTATCTTTTGTTCTTCTTTCACTAATTGATATTTCGATTTATATCCACGTGGATTGATCATCATGTTATTGTAATTGTAGGTAGACGAATTTCCTATTATTATTGTGGTTATCATTCCAATAATACTATCATAATTCAACATTTCTTCTAGATTCGTTAAAACTATTTCTTGACTATCACGATAGGCTCCTTTTATTATTGCAACGGGGGTTGTTGGTTTTCTATATTTCAATAAAATATCCCTCGTATCTTTTAATTGATGAATTCTTTTTTTACTTGCAGGATTATAAATAACTGTAACATAATCTCCGATAGCAGCCGCCTCCACCCTTTTTACTATCATTTCCCATGGAACTAAGAGGTCACTCATACTTACAACTGCAAAATCTGTCATCAACGGAGATCCAACCAAAGCACTGCAAGAATTTAATGAAGAAACACCAGGAACACATTCAACATATATACCATTCTGATTATTCCACCCTTTTTCTGCCAATATTTCATATATTAAACCAATCATTCCATAAATTCCAGGATCTACTGACGAGACTAAAGAGACTATTTTTCCTTTCTCTGCAAATTCAATAGCTTGGTTAGCTCTATCAACTTCTTGCGTCATTGCATATCGATAAACTTCCTTTCCATCAATTAAATCCTCTACTAAAGAAACATAAGTGTCATAGCCAACGATAATTTCACTCTCTTCAATTACATATTTAGCTCTATAAGTCATGTGATCATGGTGACCAGGTCCGACCCCTACCACATATAATTTTCCTTTTGACAATAAATCCCTAAATTCAAAACAAAATTTATCTTTTTGCTAGATGTTATTTAAATATCAATGAATTCTTTATGAAGTGCATTAACCGCTTCCTCGCAGTTTTTATCCTCAATTACAAACGCAAGATTAAGTTCAGAAGAACCTTGTGTTATCATTATTACATTAATATTTTTTTTAGCAATTGCACCAAATGTTTTAGCTGCAACTCCTTTTATACCTCTCATGCCGAGACCAACTACTGCTATAACTGCAACGTTTTCACTAACATCAATTCTCTTGATTAGTTTTCCAAGAAAATTCAATTCTAATGTTATTATTGCTTTATCCATATCTTGTCTTTTCACTAGCATAGTTATACTTGATTCAGAGGGAGTTTGGGAAATCATCATAATATTAACTTGGTTTTTTGCTAAGGAATCAAAAATTTTAGCAGCTGTTCCAGGAGTTCCAATTAATCCTCCACCGCTAACATCAATTAAAGCTGTATTTCTAATTGCTGTAATGGATTTTACTATCTTATTACTGGCAGTTAAACTTGGTCGTTGAGTAATTAATGTTCCTGGATGTTCAATATTGTTTGCATTTCTTATTCGTACAGCAATTTTTGAATCTATTATAGGTTCCAGTGCTCTGGGATGCATATACTTCGAACCAAACATTGACAACTCTAGTGCTTCCAAAACTGAAACCTCCTCGAGAACGATAGCATTGTTAACTATTTTTGGATCAGCCGTCATTAATCCATCTGTGTCGCTCCATAACCAAACCTCATTAGCATTTATACTAGAAGCTATTATTGTTGCAGAATAATCAGATCCACCTCTCCCAATAGTAGTCATGTTGCCATTTTGATCTGATCCTATAAACCCTGTAACAACAGGAATAATTTTCTCCGATAATAACGGTTCAATTTTGTGATGTACCCTAAGTTTAGTTGTATCCATTAAAGGTTGTGCATCACCAAAATTAGAATTAGTTAATATACCTACTTCTCTACCGTTCAGATAAATTGTGTTCAAACCAATAGATTTTAATGCATATGAAACTATTGGTGTAGACAATCTTTCTCCAAAAGATAAAAGATAGTCTTTAGATTTTGGTGTAACTTCTCCCATGATTGAAACACCTATTAAAATATCTCTAAATTCATTAATTAAATTCGCAATCAATTTTAATAGGTTTGATTTTTCCTGCGGATCAATTATTATTTTTTCTACTAGTTTGGTATGATTATTTTCTATCTCATTTAGAAATAAGAGCAACGAAGTTTTGTCATGTTCATTTATATGGTTACATATGTCTAAAATTCTATCTGTGATCCCATATAGAGCAGAGATTATAATAACAATTTCATTTTTTAAAGAATAATAGGTTTTTATAATATTTATAACATTTTTGAGTTTAGTTTCACTATCTAACAAAGATCCACCAAATTTCATAACTATTCTCATATCGAGAATGAATAATTCCTTTTCCTAAATTAATACTTCACTCAAATGGCTGATTATAATTGAATAAAAATGGTGGAGATTTTAATCTTGGATGCGTGGAGCCAAATAGAAATGAATCCTTCCAAGGTTCGCAACAGTAAATTCTAACCTTAATGGCATTTTACTTGAATATTCTGCAATTACCGATCCTCCTACCGAGCTTATTGCCTTGGTAATTTTTAGCAAATAATCAATACTATAAGTCCCTAAGCTATCCTCATTAGATGATAATTCTTCTAATCCTTCGCTTTTCGGTTCTAATAGTATATCCGCTTCTCCAGTATCTCCTCTTCCTAAAAATCGAACTGAATCAGATTTACAATCAATTGTTATGTACTCTGAAAGCACTTGAATATCTGATAATATTTTGTCAACCGCGGAAGCTGACAATATAATTTTTGAATTGAAATTCAGTTTTGGTAACGGGGTTGAACTAGATGAACTCTCAATCAGTCTCATTTTATATTCCTTTTTATAGCCATTTTGAATCTTTAATACAAGCATGCTTTCTTTATTAATAGTTAGTTCTACAGAATCCCTTTTTTCGGACCTTTTAATCAATTTTGAAAATTCATCTATTCTTACTCCAAATTTTATTAAGGAATCACATTCATATTTTTCAAAAGCTGAATTCGGCCAGTAAATATCAATTAAAGCTACATGGGATGGGTCCATTCCTCTAAAAGATATTCCCTCTACTGATGCTTCAAAGGTTGCTTCATCTACTAATGTTGATATTGCAGATGTAATGGCCTTCCATTCATCAGGAGACTTTGTTTTAGCTACAAAAGTCAAATTAATACACAGTCAGGCTGTCGTAAGGCAATTTTAAATCTTCCTATTGGTAAAACAAAAAATTTTAAAACTTGTCGTAAAACTAAAACTAGATTACAACAATATTATGAATAGTTGCGCCAAGTATGATTACATTTAGTACAACGATAAAATTGAGTTGTTGCCTCATCTGCTGATCTAGTTTGAAGCATCCACCACACTGCTGAATTATTTTCACATTTTGGGCAATCTATGCTTATGGTTGGAAGAGATTCAGTAGTATTTTCACCGTCCAATACCCTTAATGCATTATGTTCTTGACCTGTTACATTGGCAACGTTAATCGTAACAGTAGATTTTTGTTCGGATATAGTGAATCCACATTTGGGACAGGCAACTTGATTTTCATCAAATTTTAATCGCATCCGAGTTTCACAATTAGGACAAAATTTCATCTAATTCACCATTTGGCGAGTCGATTCGATCGAAGTTGAAAGGTCATTCAAAAAATTATTAGCAGAATTTACAGATTTAAGTAGGATATCAATAGGATTTTCATCACTATAGATTTTCATAGAATATTCTTTAATTAAGGGATGTTTCATAACAATTCCAGCAAATGAGACATTTTTTTCCTTTAAAAGATGATGTTGAATTATATACATAATGGAAATATCTTCATCTTTTAACTTAAACTCTATTTCATTATTAGAATAATTAACGATTTCTGCTTGCATTAAATAGTCAAGTACTTATTTAGGATATAAATCATACCACATTGGAAATAATAATTGAATGAAACAAATGGTTCATTAGATAATATTTATTTAACAAGGATGGAAAATCAAAATAATTCAGAGAATTTAATACTCTTTAATTTTAGTTTAAAGATAAAAGGCAGAATCAGGGACATATTCAATCAATCTTTATGGGAAAAGGCATATAATAAATTTGATAATACATTTAGAATAACTATAAATGTAGATTTAAAATCCAGAAATAAAATTTTATATTCTTTAAAATTTGTACGGAAAGCCGTTTTTTTTTGGACAAGAAATCCAAAAATAAATCATAGGATATGGATCTTTATAGTTAAAGACGATTCCCCATTTTATCCAGAAACAGAAGAAGAAGCCAAATCATTATTATTTGATGTTGAAAAAATTATAGAAACAAAGCGAGCTATTTTTACTAAAAAAAATTATAAAATTTACGCAAACGTAAAGGTTTCTTGGGGAAAGCATAATTTCAGTGAACCAACAAAATTGGAGGGCAAATCGAATGAAGAGGAAATTCCGCTAATTCTCTTGGAAAAAACTTAACTTTTTTGATTATAATTATATTTTAGAAATTTTTAAAAATATGTGTTCTAATAGGTATTATGGCAAAATTTGATGGTATAAGAGGACAGGAATTATTAGATATTGAAGTACAGGCAAATGAACTAACTTTTATATTTAAAGATAATCGATACTTGTTTATTAAAAACGAAAATGGGAAACTCAACAGTGATTCATTGCCAGAATAATTAATTAATTTATGACAAATAAATTATTTTTAAATACTAACATTTTAACACAACATATTTTTAAAATACTCGAATTGTTAAAGATAATTAAAGTATAATAGATTTACTATATAAAGATGATCGAGTATGAAAATTATTGGAGCTGAAGAACTAAAACAAGAAAGTTATATCGGAAAAAATATTTCGCTTAAAGGCTGGATTCATAGAATAAGAAAACAAAAAGAAAATACCTTTTTACTATTCAGGGATGGAAGAGGTAATGTTATACAGTGTGTTATCTCATCATCAAAAACAGATAATTTAACTATAGAATCTTCAGTTGAAGTTTTCGGAGTTATCCATCAAGACCCACGGGCTCCAGAAGGGTCTTATGAAATAAGAGCAAATTCGATTTCAATTTTTAATGTGGCAAAGAATGACTATCCTATCGGTGAATATCAGAGCCTCGATCTCTTGCTAGACAAAAGACATTTAGCTATACGTACTCGTAGGATGACTATGATTTCTAAAATTCGGTCATCACTTTTGTATTTTTCAAGACAATGGTTTACAGATAATGAATGGACTGAGGTAACTGCTCCTATTATCGTAAAAGGATCTGTTGAAGGAGGATCAACATTATTTAATCTAAAATATTTTGAAGACGATGCTTTCCTGTCTCAAAGTGCACAATTATATTTGGAAGCAATGATTTTTTCTCTTGGTCCAGTATGGTCTATTACACATTCATTCCGCGCCGAAAAATCAAGAACAGTAAGACACTTGACTGAATTTCTACATTTGGAGGCTGAAGCACCTTGGCTAAATTTGGACGAACTATTAAATGTACAAGAACAACTTGTTACATCAATCATAAAACATATTATTCTAAAGAATAGATCTGAGTTAGAATTTTTGAAAATAGATATAAATGAGTTGGAGAAATCATTATATCCTTTTGACAGAATTACTTATGAAAAAGCAATAAGTATTCTCAGAAATAAGGATTTCAAAGTTATCGATGAAGAGAAATTAAGAAAAATTGAATATGGTGATGATCTAGGTATAGAATCAGAAAGAGCCCTTACTGAAAATTCTTCTAAACCGTTATTCGTTGTAGGTTACCCATTAAAAATAAAACCATTTTATGTTAAAGCGGACACTACCAGAGACGACATTGGAATTACAGCAGATTTACTTGCTCCCAATGGTTTTGGGGAAATAATTTCTGGGGGATTAAGAGAAGATAATCTAGATAATCTAGAGAAAAGAATGAAATTAGAAGGATTAAAAAAAAGTGATTATGAATGGTACCTAGATTTGCGCAGATATGGTTCTGTACCTCATGGTGGCTTTGGATTGGGTATCGAACGCTTAATGAGATGGATACTTAATATTAATGATATAAAGGATACCTTGCCATTCCCGAGAACGATTACAAGAGTTTCGCCTTAATAATAACATTCATTCCTCATTATCTTCTTCAAAAACAAGTTTATTATTGATTACTTTTATTCAAGTTTAAATCTTTGAAAAGAATTATAATATAATAAAATGCAAAATAACCTTCCCGAAAAAACAGAGTCTTTATTCTTTGAATTAGCCGGAGATTTGAGACTTTCTATGTTATTAAAATTATCTAGACACAAGTATAGGTTATCTCAATTATCTTCCGAATTAGATGCAACAATGCAAGAAGCACACAGAAACATAATAAGATTAGTTGATTCAGGCTTAGTTTTTAAAGACGGGGAGGGTGATTTGGGATTGACTTCATATGGAAAAGCAGTTGTTTTTTTAATTCCAGGTTTTGAGTTTTTATTACAAAATAAACAATACTTTATCGAACATTCTATAGAAGAATTGCCATTGAAATTCATTCAACGAATTGGTTCTTTGCAAGATAGCGAAATAATTTTTGGTGTAATGGCTAATTTGCAACGATGGAAAACTCTCTACTGGAATTCCAAAGTTTATATTAAAGAAATTATGTCTCAGGTTCCTCTAGATCTAATTGAAACAGTAAATAATAAGATACAATCTGGTATAAAATTTTCATATATTTTTTCAAAAGATACTATAATTCCAAAAGGTAGAGGAGAATTACTTGAAAAAATTGGATGGCAAAGTCTAATTTCTAAAGGAATGGTAGAAAGAAAGATGATTAACAAGGTAACTATTATGACAATTTTTAATGAAAAAGAAGCTTGCCTATTATTTCCAAATTTAAAAGGTGAGCCTGATTTAAATATTATGTTCTATAGTCAAGACCAGAATTTTCATAGTTGGTGTGAAGATTTCTTTAATTATCAATGGGAAATGGCTGGACCCTTCGATGAACGGAAATTAAATGAAACTTAAGACAAATTCCGTCACATTTCAGCATGTTTTTATATTTCAATTTTCTATAAAAATACATGCCTAGTGCTTTTGTATTATTAAACACAGAGTTGGGAAGCGAAGATGGGATAGTAAGAGATTTAAAGAATCTAGAAGGTGTTCGAGAAGTTTTTCAAGTTTATGGTGTGTATGATATTATTGCAAAAGTAGAATCAGATACTATGGATAAAGTAAAGGAAACAATCACATGGAAATTAAGGAAATTAACAGGAGTAAAGTCGACTCTTACCATGATCGTCATGGAATAATTTTTGCTATTTTTTGTTTTTAAATTTTTATTTTGGTTTCATAAATAACCTGATACTTTAATTGAAATGACTTAAAAAGAACTATGTGTATGTAATTATATTATGGGAATTGCTGAAATTTTAAAAAGAAAAAAAAATAAAGGATCTTCTGAATTTAAATGCAAAAGTTGCAATATTAGTTTTCAGGATAAAGAACATCTTTCAAGGCATAATAAAAAAGCACATGGGAAAAAAGACGACTTTTTGCCTAGTAGTAATCCTTTTCAGGTATGATAAACTAATAGTGATTCTCTACTAAATGTTTCCTATACATGATGATACTCCACGTCTTCACGGACGACCATATGTTAACTATTCCATAATAGCTCTAAATGTCATTGTATTTATTTGGTTAATAATAGAAACTAATTTTTTTGCTAATCAGTTAAAAACTAGTCAGATATTTCTTTCTTATGGTACTTTGCCCAATCTTGTATTACAGGGTGATTTTTTCCCTATTCTTACTTCTATGTTTCTTCATGGTGGAATAATGCATATAATTGGAAACATGGTTTTTTTGTATATTTTTGGTGATAATATCGAAGACAGATTTGGACACTTTAAGTATTTAGGGCTATATTTATTTTGGGGGATAGCTGCTGGAATTATTCATAGTATTTATGCAGTATCAGTAGGATCAGGTAATATTCCCGCGGTAGGTGCATCGGGAGCAATATCTGGAGTATTAGGTGCCTACTTGATACTTTTTCCAAGGGCAAAAATTCTAACTATCATAACTGCATTTTTTATTACAACTGTAAGAATCCCAGCTATTGCCTATATCCCATTATGGTTTATTCTTCAGATAGTATTTAGTATTATTAACCCAGAGGGTGGAGTGGCATATCTGGCTCATATCGGTGGTTTTGTAGTTGGTGCAGGAACAAGTTATATCGCAAAGACATTATTTCCATCTCTTTTCCAAGTGAAGAATTATGGCAGCAACTTTATAAAAAAGGGTCCTAAAGTCTATCCTAAAAGATTATCTGAGGTGGAAAATACTAATTCTTTATCTCAACCAGATATAATTGAAGGAAATGATTTTTTTGAAATCTTAATAGACTTCAAAGGATTAAATAATTACCAAAATTTGAGAGCATATTATGAGAAAGCCTCAAATACTTTACAGATTTTTTCAGGATCAACCGTTAATCCTATTACATCTATTAAACTAAGAGAAGGTATGGATCCTTCTAGAATTCAGGATATATCGTACGTAAATGGAATCATTCGAGTCAAGATCTTAAAAATTTAGCCCCTTATTTTGAAAAAGTGATATTGTTTAAAATAAATAAATGATTGAAAGAACAAAGATTTATAAAATATTTTTTTGACATCTATTGTGATGTCTACACAACCCACACCACGTGGGGATGATAAAATTTCACGTCGAGATTTTTTAAAGTTATTAGCAGCAGCCGGTACAGTATTGACATTTACTCCCTTTGTTGATTGGGGAAAATTTTTGCCTAATCAAAGTGGTTCAACTGATCAAAAAGCCAAAGTTGAGCTTCCTGATGGTTCACATGCGAACGTAAAAACTTTTAAGGTAAATCATGCTGAGGCCATCATTTATCCAAAATCTGAAGATGCTGCGCTTAATAAAGAGGCTTTCAGAACTTGGCAATTTATTCGCCTTCCCCCGGAATTAGGCGGAGAGAAAAATGATGCTTCTGCTTTTCGTGTATACAGTATGGTTTGCTTACATCTTTGGTGTTTATGGAAATATTGGCCTCAAGATGGACGAAAAAGAGGAGAATGTCCATGTCATGGAAGTTTATACGATCCCTTAACAGGAGCAGCTTTTGCTGGGCCAGCTTCTCTTCAATCACCTCCTTCAAATGTTCTTCCAACATTAGACCTAGAGTCTGATAAAGATGGCTATCTTTGGATATTGCCTCCAAATTGGAGTGTAAACGGGAATGGGATAGTAGGATTTGGTCGCTTCATTACATAAAGAAAATAGTTTAGTTCGACTTTTCCGGTGGATCTATGCTGGATTAGATAGAACCATATTCATGGGATTAAAGTTTACTATTCCAACTCGTTTTGTAAGCCCACTTGGATTCCTAGGAATGCTTACCTTTGTAATATTTATCATTCTTGGAATTACCGGAGCTCTCTTGATGCTTTGGTATGAACCAATTCTTGATAGAGCATGGGATAGTGTGGAAAACATTAATGATTCTATACCATATGGTTTTCATCTAAGAAATATCCACTATCATGCATCTAATGCCATGGTAATGATGGCTATCCTTCACATGTATTATCAATATTTTAGTGGAAGATATAAAATAAGAAATGAAATCCTTTGGGTTACAGGGATTATTTTAGGTGTATTAACGATTTTAGAAGCATTTACTGGATATGATATAATATTTAGCGAAAGGGCAGAATTGGCTATATCAATAGCTGCCTCTCTCACTAACTCTATTCCGATTATAGGGCCTGATATGAGAGATGCGTTTTTTGGGGCCGGGTTCCATGATTTTGTTTTACGCTTTTATGCATTCCACGTATTTTTACTTCCTATAGCGTTAATAGGTTTAATGACAGTGCATTTCCCTAGATTTCTTGTTTTTGATGTTCCCATGGTTATGGCTATTAGTGGAGCAATCATGATTACAGGAGGTGTATTCCCTGTTGAAATGGGTTTGAAATTTGATCCAAACGTTCCTCCTGGTATCACAGTACCAGAATGGTATCTTACAGGTCTTTACGCATTCCTTAGGTCTCAGTATGACAAATTCGTTACTGGTGTTGCTTGGCCAGGACTTTTCATATTTACACTATTGATTATTCCATTCATTGATAAATATAAGAAATTTTCATGGAAGGATAGACCGATTATATCAGCAATAGGAATCACAAGCATTGCTCAAATTGTGGTTACAACTTACTGGGGATTCTATATAGATCCTGATAGAACAAAGTCTCTTTTAGAAAGATTGGTAATCGATCCAATCTTTCTTTATAGCGTAATGATTGCTCTTGTTCCATTATCTTTTGGATTTACCTATTTGATGATAAAGTTAGCCAAGAATGCAGAGGCCAATGCAAAGCGTCAGCCTAAAAAACCTGATAACCCAATAACATTAAATGAGAAATGGATATATTTCGTATTTATAGCGTTAATTGGTTTTCAAATATATTTGAACATTGCAGCATACTATGCACTCCTTGCTGGAATGAAGAATATATCTTTGTTCATTATTGGAATCATTATGCTTGTATTTGCTGGTATGTTCCATATCTATAGACACGGACGATCAATTGCTAACAATCCTCCTCCTACTTTACAGGAAAATGAAAAGTTAAAAGCTTTACAACTTAAAAAGAACCCAATAGGCGAAGGTGACGGTAAACCTAAATTAGCATTATCATCAGAAAATGGGGCTAATCATACTAAAAATAATGGAATTCTAAGTAAGGTATTTAGAGTTCCGGGTAAAAACAAGAATTCTTTTGAAAAAGAGTGGAGTAAAGAATAGTAGTAAATTAAAAAAAAGAAAAAATAAATTAACGATCCTCTCAAGGTAATAAATAGTAACATGGAAAGGTCACAGCAGAGTAATATAGGAGGTTTAGCTATAATATTTTTTATTGTTGCAATAGCAATTAGCTTTGCATTCTATCAATTTGTATTTGTTAAAGAATTAAATCTTAAACCAAACGTTCCAGAGGCCGTTGCTAACCCTCCAGAATCAGTTAATGTAAATATTGTTGAAGGTGCTGGTCTTCCGACTAATCCAAAATTTTTTGATCCACATGATGGTAGAGCTACATTAGGTGAAAGCAATAAGATTATTTGGACAAATCAGGACACAACTGCTCACACGGTAACTACTGATAATGACTATAATGATGAGTTATCAGGAAAATTTGATTCGATGGAAACAATAGGTCTTGTTCCACCTGGTGGTACATTCGAATTTATATTTAGCGAAGATGGAGAATACCCCTACCATTGTGAACCACATCCATGGATGACAGGAATAGTGACTATTGTAAAAAGTTTCTCCTAACAACATTTTCTCACTCTATTTTTTAATCTTAATAAAAACAATATCATTTGCAACTTCTTTATGTTCTTGAATAATAGAAGTTCTAAATTTAACCTTAGAAAAATCTTTTGAAGGTAAATGTTTAGAAATTGCAACGAATTCAATAATATTTTTATCTTCCAAGTCTTTTTTTAGAAATGAAAGTCTTGCATATGGATGATTTATTCTTTTTTCATTCACTTGAGTAAAAGTGAAGATATCGTTAGAATTTTCAATTTGAGAATTTATTACGATGCTATCAAATCTTCCATCATAATCCAATTCTATTTTTCCATGTACCTCAGTATTAGGTCCTATTTCTGTTTCTCTGATCTGAATTGATATCTCTTTATTTCCAACCATAACTATATTGTATTTTATAATGAATTTTATATATTTAATCAGTTTTGAGCTCCGAACTAAATCTAACCGGAAATATTTTTTTAGACTTTGAACGATAATTTTAAATCTGTTTAAGTTTCTTCAGATTTGGAGGGCTCGTAGCTCAGTATGGATAGAGCGCCTGCCTTCTACTTAATTTAAGAAGAGAGCCGGAAGTCGAGGGATCGAAGCCCTCCGGGCCCGTTTATAATAATTTCTTAAAAACTAAGAATAATAATGTTTTAAATAATAATTCAAAATTTAATATGAATTACTCTCTAATGACACATATCAAAAATTAATTCATTTATTTATAAATGGTTTATGAAGTTATGAATTCTCCTATGAGTTTAATTGTAAAGCCAATTCCACCAACCACTCCCATTGCTAACAATATAAATTTCATATGTGTAACATAGTCTTCTTTAGATGTTTTTTTTGCTAACAGTGCAGTTTGATACATATCAAGCAATTTTCTTTTTATATAAAAAAATATATTTTGAATATTCAAAGTATTTCAATAATAAACTATTTTATCGTATTTGAATTTATCTATGGTATCTATGATTTTATTTAAATAAATTGTTTTGAATAATCTGGATCTTTTTCTGTTCTTTGCATTTCTACAAAGGTTTCAGTATTCTGAATTCCATCAATTTTACCTATTCTCTCGATAACAATATTGTGTAACTCTTCCAATGTACTTGCATTGATATTTACAATCATATCAAATCTGCCTGTCACTTCAGATAACGATCTCACTTCTGATATCATCATCAATTCCTTATGGATATTTTCTTTTCTTTTCGGATCGCGATTTATTCCAACTGTCGCTTTAATATTTAGTCCTAGCATGTTTTCATTCACTACGATGGAAAATTTTTTTATAAGATTTCTTTTTGAAAGACGTTTGATTCTACTATATAAAACGGAAGAATTAATATTCAAATTTTTACTTAATTGTGGAACAGATATACTCGCGTCCCGCGTAAGTGCTGTAAGTATTTTCATATCTAGTTCATCAAACCGTTGCAAATTATCTTCGGAATACGGTTAGAAATATAGATTAATAAATGTAATTATATTAAACACATTTAATTTAAATAATTTAATAATTTTCAATATTTTTTGCAATGTGAATGCAATATATTAAAATAATTAATATTATTTTTATAAGACTTGCGGGTATAGTAAATAATATATAATTTAATTCTTAACATCGAATAATGTTTGGAATTGGTAAGATAAAGAATGGAGATTATGTTTTTGTGGCTGAAAAGGAGAAAGACCATAGTAAAATAATACTTGGACGAGTCCAATCTATCAATAAAAACCAATTAACTATATTAGGATCATATATCCAGCCAACAGGACTCATTGCAAAAAAACAGAGAGGTATTATAGGACAAAGATCGCAGGAAGTATTGAATGACCCAGATCCTGATAATTGTATTTTTATTCTTATTGATAGAATCGAAACTGGAAATTATTATGGTAACATAGACCAGACAGTCAATAAGGTAAAATGGATTAATGAGAAGAAATTTTTTGTATTGGATGGTTGGGTCAAAGAAAACATGCCCGAACTCTTTGCAGATGTTATTCATTCTCACACAGAAGAAGAAAAACTTCATTATAGATCAATACTAATAGAGAAAATGAACTCACTTTATGACAAAGATTTGAAAGAACATGTTTATGCTGTTGCGCGAAGTGTAAAGATTTTATAATAAGCTGAAAGTTTTATATTATGGATTTATTATAACTCGTTTCTGATAATTAATGGAATACGTATACGCAGCATTATTATTACATAAATTAAAACAAGATATTACTGAAGATAACATTACTAATGTAATTAAAGCAACTGGCACTTCTCCAGATGCTGTAAGAATAAAAGCATTGGTAGCAGCATTGGGGGATGTTAATATTGAAGAAGCTTTAAAGGCTGCACCAATGACAGTATCAGCTTCTGCACCAGCTAGCAGCGGACCTTCTACATCAGAAACAGCCAAGAAAGAAGAACCAACTGAAGAGAAAACAGAAAAGAAAGAAGAAGAAGCACTCGAAGGATTATCTTCATTATTTGGATAATCCCTTTCTAATTTTTAATTTTTTTATAGTTACATTCATTAATTACTTTTGATATTTTATTAGCCTTGTTTATTACTAGTTGCAAGTGCGGACGTTATTTAAAATCATTTAAAATATGTTCTACATTAGGCTGCAAAGAAAGTCTTCTTTGTGAAAAATGTTTTTTGTCTTCAGAAGATTGCATATGTAGCTCGACGAAGTAATTGATTTAACAATATTCCTAATTATTTAATGTGTACTACCTGGAAATAGAAATTGAATAAATATACCTATTATATACATGGCTAAGAGAATTATTCCAAATCTCAATCCTATTTTTTTCCTAAACAACATAGGAAGAACAGCAATGACTGTAACTATAGTAACCAAAATAATTTGATAGTATAAAATCTCTGTGAGTTCAATAACTTCATTGAATCCAAAAGAGTACATTGCCGCAAAGACTGCTACAGCCAATAATAATGTGTTATTAAGAATTTTAGAACCAAGAACATTTGCTATAGCGATAGCGGCACCTGCAGCTCCTTTTCGTGCTAATAGCATCATCGATATTTTTTCAGGCATTTCTCCAGCGATAGGACTGATAATTACAGCTAAT
This sequence comes from Nitrososphaerales archaeon, assembly GCA_032155045.1. Taxonomy (GTDB): domain Archaea; phylum Thermoproteota; class Nitrososphaeria; order Nitrososphaerales; family Nitrososphaeraceae; genus TH1177. Next base: position 6,828 of record JALDXL010000008.1, on the reverse strand, counting down.
ATAACAGCTGATATTCCAACCTCTGTAGAAAATCCCTCCAATGAATGAATAAAAGGTTCTGCCCCAACAAGTATCCCAATCGCTCCAATAAGAAAAGCTCCGATCGCTTTAAGAAATTTTTTCTTGCCATAAGAAATCTCTTCCTCTACTATTAGTTTCTTGTTATCATTTTGATTTTCAGGAGAAGTATTATTGGTGATATTATCTATAATTTTTTGTTTATTTTCAACTCTCATTTCATACAACGATAAAACTATATACCCTGCAAATAGGCCAAGAAAAATAAAGCCATCAATATAATTATAGCCATCTAAAAATAGAACGAAACTGATTAAAGCTGCGACAATAAGAAAAAGCATATCGTTCTTGAAAGTACTCACGTCAATATGTTTAAGAGGAGCCTTAGAAAGCCTAGTTGTAGCTATAATCAACATGATTGCTAATCCTAATGTCATCATCAATAGGTTACTTCCAAGGCCGGAACCAATAGCAATTCCATAAGATCCTTTTGCCGCAGCATAAATTACTATGGCTATCTCGGGCAGAGTTGTTGCTATACTCAAAAGTATCCTTCCTACAAATTTAGCTCCATATTTTTCTGAAAGATGTTCAGCTCCATAAGATAGAATCCAACTCGCAAAAGTTAATTCTCCAAGCCAAATGAGCATAGTAACGAGATTATTTTCTGCCATTTTTATTCGAGATGAATGCTAGAATACATTAGATTGGTATTCATAAAAATTAGAAATAGCTGAATAAAAAATTATATTATCTATAAAAAATAAAAATATTCTCATTTATACCATCAGGTTTGGTATAAACAAGGAAGTTATTTCGGCTTTATATGGCTCACTTTCGATAATATTTTCGCTGAAAGCAATAATGAATTCAGAAGGATGAGGGGATGTCAAAATTACCATCATGATTGGTACAGAGGCACAGGTAATTATTGTCAGTATTATTAACCAGAATGCCGTCATTTTTTCGACCATATACAAAAAAATACTTTTATTACTGAGTATATAAGTTTTATATATTAATCTCATTTTTAAATAGTAATGCTATGACTTTGGTATTTAGGTTACAAAAACTTTATATCTTATCTAAACGATTTTAAGTAACTCTATATTAAAATTTCATGTTATTACCATGACAAATGACGCTGAACTAAAGGAACTTATAATTAGTGCTAGAAAAGAGAATAAACAACGTAAATTTGATCAATCAATAGATCTTACAATTGTATTGAAAGATATTGATGTAAAAAAAGGATTTAGTTTTAATGAAGTGGTACATTTACCAAATAAACCAACTCGTAAAGCCACAGTTTGTGTTGTTGCATCAGGGGAAATGGGTACAAGAGCTAAGAGGGCTGAAGCAGATAAAATCATTGAGGCAGATGAACTCGATAGATTAGGTACGAATAAAAAAGAAGCAAAAAAATTGGCCAAAGCTTATGATTTTTTTGTTTCAGATACCTCTTTGATGGCAACAGTCGGACGTTCTCTCGGTCAATTTCTCGGTCCAAAAGGTAAGATGCCAACTCCTATACCGTATGGGGCTCCAATAGAAAATATATTAGATAGATTGAGAGGTTCTGTACGGGTCAGGGTTAGGAATCAGCTTAATGTTTCTACAAAAATAGGAGATGAAAAAATGGATGACAAACAGCTTGTACAAAATGCTAATGCTATCTTGTCTGCTGTAGAAAAAAAACTGCCTCAGGGTGATAAGAATATACGTAATACATCTGTAAAGCTTACAATGGGTAATTCTATTAGTTTATCCGCATTATCTCAAATGAAAAAGTGATATAATAATGAACTCAAATCAATCAGTCAAAAAATATCCTCAGAAGAAACAACTATTGTATCAAGATTTACAAGATCTACCATCAAAGTATCAAGTGATTGCGTTATCTAAAATGAATAAAGTTAGAGCCACACAATTAATGACTCTAAGAAAAAAATTTCATGACCAAATCAAAATTAAAATTATAAAAAATAAAATTGCTCAAAGAGCATTTGAAAAAGTTAAAGGAATTTCTGGTATTGAAGATTTAAGTAAAGAATTAGAAGGCCAATGTGCATTAATGTTTACAAATATCAGTCCTTTCAAACTTAATCTAATTTTTGGTGAAAATAAAGTATTTTTAGCTGCAAAAGGTGGAGATATAGCACCAAAGGATATTACAATACCTGCAGGAAATACAGGAATTCCTCCAGGACCTGTTTTGTCAGAATTTAAAGAAGCGAAAGTCCCAACTAAAATTGATCAAGGAAGTATTGCTGTAACAAAAGATACTGTAGTAGTCCACACAGGGGAAATGATTTCTCAAAAACTTTCCTCTTTGTTATCAAAGGTAAACATAAAGCCTATCGAAGCAGGTGTAGTTGTTAATTTTGCAATTTCAGAGGGTCTCAAATATTCAGAACAAGATCTACAACTTGATGTTAAACAATACATAACAGAATTACAACAATCATATTCATCCGCTCTCAACTTCGCTATAGAAATTGTATACTTTGCTCCCGAGACTATTAATTCAATACTAGCTTTAGCGCATCAAAAATCACTAAATGTAGCATCAACTGCAGGGTATATCTCCAAAGACACAGCCGAACTAGTAATTAATAAAGCACAAACACAAGCTCACGTTTTAAGTGATATGCTAAAGACCAAAGGTTATGAATTCCAAAAATAATACCATTTTTTCTAGACTTTTCAAAATCACTAAAAAAATAACAACACAATAAATAAAGGAAAGAAATTCCTTTTACTAGTATATAATGTCAATACAGCTAAAAGTTCATCCATCTTTTTTTAAAGAATTTGCAACCAAGACATGGATATCTCCATCAGAAATAGTAAAGGAATTGATTGAAAATGCGTTTGACGAAGATGCTACGAAAGTATTAATTACTATTCTAAAAGACGGTTCCATTATAGTAGAGGACGATGCTGGAATGGACACTGAAGGAATAGAAAAATTTCTTTTATTGGGATCTCCTCACAAAAAAATAGAATCGATATCTCCTAAACTGAAGAGAACTCGAACTGGTCGATATGGTACAGGAAGATTATCATTCCTCACTTCCTTTTCAAGCATGAAAATCAAAACCAAGAAAAATAATTATAACAAGTGTATTGTAATAGATGAAAGTTCACTCAACCAATTATTTACAGGTAATTCCTCTTTGAATGAGATAAATGATAAACCTCTTTCTAGAAATGGAACAGAATTATCACTTCACAAAGTTAAAATGAATATCGATCCATTAAAACTAAGTAAAGAAATTCGAAAATTAGCAATTCTTAGACAACCATTATTTCAAGTATATATTAAACAAACAGATAACTTTGATGAATGGGATTTTAATGGGTCTGAATTGATAAAAGCTCAAGATATACAAGGATACCATATACCAATAAATCTTAACAATGGGCAAATTATAGGTGAAATAGTAGTTGCAAAACGTCCACTAACAGATGAAGAAAGAGGGATAGGCATTTTGATAGGAAATCATCTTGTTATGAGAAGTTATTTTGGCTTCGATACTAAATTAAATCGAATAACTGGGCTAATTAGATGTGATGATTTAACCTCAAGATTTGCAGATAAATCAGCAATAATAGAAGACGATATTTATTTTAACTTTTTTAAATTGGTAAAACAATTTATTGCCGATGAAGTACTTCCAAAATTATCTCAATTTGAAGATATTTTGATAACTAAAGAAGAAACACGTATCTATAGAGAGATAGACAAAGTTTTAGGTCAAGCAGTAATTGAGAATTTAGAATCTATCGAAGTAGAAGAATATGAAACAATAGAAGATAAAGCTTTATCTTCTGATATATCTAGTTCGAATCTAGGTTCCGTTTCCACTAATAAATCTAAAAATCAAGATACTAAAGTTTCTAGAGAAGAACAAAATAATTATAATCCAGATGAAATTTCTGATATTAGAAATAAACAACAAGAATCTTCAGTTAGTTTACTCGAAACTCAAACTATTCATCCAGATAATGAACCAATTTATTATAATCCTACAGAAAGTCCACAAATTTCTTCTGTGATGAAAATTGCAGAGAATTTAAATAGAATTCAAGTCAAAAAAATTAAAACTCTAAAAAGAACTTTTGCATTGAAAAAAATTGGATATAAAGTTATACCATATGAAGATGAAACTGACTCCAGATATGGATTTACCAATGAAAATGTAGTATTTGTAAACAAATCAAATTCAGCATATAGAGCAGAAGCAGAAAGAGGTGATGAATTTCTCTTGAGGCATATAATTAGAATAGTTGCTGAGGCAATAGCAGAAGAAAAACATCCAGAAGGCAAAGATGCTCTAGAATTACAAAATCGTTTAATTGGTGAGGCTATTAAAATTCATAATCTTCAAAGTAAAAAAAAATAATCTAAATATAATTTAATAGAAAAGACTAAATCTGGCGATTATTTGATATACCACAAATGGCATACCAATTCTTTCCTGGGGCAACTGCTGTAGGAATCTCATTTAATAATGGTGTTTTATTAGCATCAGAAAGACGTGTATCTTTTGGAAATTTTGTAGTTAATAAACGTACCAAAAAAACTTTTGTTTTGACTGAAAATGTAGGAGCTGCATGTGCAGGTATGGTTGCTGATATGAATGTTCTTGCTAGACAAGTAGCAGCATTATCTAAAATTCGCAAATTTGAAACAAGACGAGATCTTCAAACAAATTCAGTAGCTAAATTAATGTCAGTAATTATGTTTGAAAGACGTTACTTTCCATTATTGACCCAAGTTATAGTAGGGGGATACGATATTAAACCTCGTATATATACTTTGGATCCTTTGGGATCTTTACTGCCAGATGAATATGCTGCAGTTGGATCAGGAGCCGAAATGGCTTTAGGTGTTTTAGATGCCCAATATAATCCTAAAATGACAGAAGAAGATGCTAGAAAACTAGCCATAAAGTCTATTAAATCCTCTATTCAACGTGATGCTTCCAGTGGAGATGGCATAGATATACTTGTTATTAGCAATAGAGGAAAAAACGAAGAATCAATAGATGCATAATCGGTTTAGTTAGGTACACCTTAATTGATACTCCTCAGTATTCTTTTAATATAGAAATCTTTCATATAATGATAAATTAGAAGTTGGACGCAAGAAATATTGGCTTACGAAATATAGAAGTAGCAGATACAAAAATCTGCTCGATTGATGGTGAAAATGGCAAATTAATATACCGTGGTTATGATATATTAGATCTAGTAAATCATTCAACTTTTGAAGAAACTACCTATCTCTTATTATTTGGAGAACTTCCTGATAAAACTCAACTAGAAGAATTCTCGTTTAAACTAAAAGATGCTAGGAAATTACCGGATTCTGTAATATCTAATTTAAAAAATAGACCCAAAAATGCTTTACCTATGGATGTATTGCAATCATGCATACCGGCTCTATCTGATTTCGATGAAAATATTAACTCCGATACAAAGGAAGATAATATACGGAGAGCAATCTTACTAGTATCAAAAATTCCAACTATCGTAGCTGCTTGGAATAGAATAAGAGGAGGAATGGATGTTATAGAACCCGATTCAGAAATTTCTCATTCTGCAAATACTATATATATGATATTTGGACGAAAACCTACTCTAGAAGAAACTAAGGTATTCGATATTTGTTTGATACTTCACGCAGAACACAGCTTTAATGCATCTACTTTTGCTGCTCGTGAAATTGCTTCGACTCGAGCACATATGTATGCTTCAATCTGTGGTGCGGTAGGGGCGTTAGGAGGAGAGTTACATGGAGGAGCTAATATTCAAGTGATGAAGATGCTTTTTGATATAGGAGAATCTAAAAATGTAGATAGTTGGATAAAAAATAAACTCAAAGAAGGAAAAAGAATAATGGGAATGGGACATGCAGTTTATAGGACAACTGACCCAAGAGCAGATATTTTAGAAAGACTTTCTAAATCAGTATGCAAAGGCGAAAATTATAAATGGTATGAAATTACTAAAGGAGTAGAAAGTTTCACTAAAAAATACATGTCTGAAATGAAGAAACAATCAATATACCCAAATGTTGATTTGTATAGCGCATCTCTTTATTATAGTATGGGATTTCCAATGGATCTTAATACACCTATTTTTGCTATATCTAGAATTTCTGGATGGGCTGCACACGTTATTGAAGAAAAATTTGCAGAAGCTGCTCCAAAACCTGCATTATATAGGCCAAAAGCAGTATATGTAGGAAAATATTGTGGTCCAATGGGATGTGAATTTACTCCAATAAATAAAAGAAAACCATGATGTTTCATCTATCAACTTAGAAATCAAACCTTAAAAATAAATTATGATTTGGATGGTTAAAATATAATTTGAAAATAAATATGTTATCAAAAAAAGAAACATCATTTATTCTAGATAAATTAGAAATAAATTGGCCAGAAAGTATCATTCCAAAAATTAAAAATATAAAATCTTATGAAGTTGAAAAAAATAGAAAATTATTGATTCATGAAAGTAATTTTGCTGCTGTTTTAATCGATGATTACATCCTGCCTTTTTTAGGAAATATTAAGTTAGTCGAATCTTTTCCTTCTGTTCTTATTGATATGGGTGCAGTGAAGTATGTTTGCAACGGTGCTAATATTGCTAGACCAGGTATCGTAAAATTCGAATCATTTCTGAAAGATAAAATTGTTGTTGTAAAAGATAAGGATCATCAAAAACCATTATCAGTAGGAATAGCACTATATAACAGTGAAATTGGAATGTCACTATCAAAAGGTCACATAATTAATA
>JALDXL010000007.1:0-27098 GCA_032155045.1 Nitrososphaerales archaeon | reverse complement strand
AGCGACGATCGTCCAGTTTGGTCTAGGACATCAGATTGCCAATCTGGTAACCCGGGTTCAAATCCCGGTCGTCGCAACTTTTATTAAAAAATGTATGTTAACCATTAATACTTCCACATGCACAAAAACCAAATTCATCAAAATTTGAGTTACATATTTCACATTTTGCGTAGTATTTTACTTCCCAACTGTGCTTTCCATACAATTTAAAATGCGTATCTATCTCCATTGGGACTACAAAAGGAGTATCATTTGAATCAGATTCATCCTGCTCTCTGTTTTTAAATTGTTTCTTTTTCATTATTTTTCTTAATTCCTAAATTTGTTTTAATTATATCTACACCTTTCATTATTCTTTCTTTGTTGGGAAGTTGAATCATAAATATATTCGACGTAGAATGATTTACATTATTATGAGGAATAATTGCTAATAACCCACTAGAACTTAACGCATTAAAAAATTCTATTGCACTATTAGCAGATATTAAAAAATTTTCTTCCATCCCTAAATTAATAAAGTCTAATTGAACATCAACAAAAACATGGTTTCCATCATAAAAAATATTTAGTAAAGAATCGACTACATATTTTTTTCCTATAGATTTTTTTAATAAATCATCATAGAAAGTTTGTTGAACATATATACAAGGTATTTTATTTCCTTCATAATCAATTATACCACAACCTTCCTTGTGGATATTCTCTAGAAAATCATTTAAAGTTGAGAATTGTCTTAATTTCACAATATATTCTACATGCTATTCAATATTTGAATTTTTCAAAAATAAAGAAATTTAGTCTAGCACAGATTAATAGATCTTGCTAATAGAACAATTTTATTATGATCATCTGAAGTATTAAGGTTTTGATGTATTATGTTTCTCATATATAGTAAATCAACAATTTTTGAATGATCCAAGTTAATTGAAGAATATTGATTAGCTTTATTGTTGTCGTTATTATTATTCCAAACATTGGGATATTTGTTGAAATCTTTGCTAGAGCTCACTAGATCCTTATTTACTAAGCTCGTTAATCCTGTTGACGTTGATGTATTTAAAAGCATTGAAATTTGAGAGGTTGAACCATTGTAGTCTTTGTAAACTATATTGACTTCGTTTGTTGGAAGATAATCTTCGTATTTACATTTGATTTCAGATTTGTGAAGATATTTAATTAATACACGAAGAGATTCGACTATTTCTATGTTAATATCACCAACTGAATCTATTTGATTTTTTACCTTGATATAATCAGAAATTGAGATATTCATGATACTTCCCTTAATACGTACGCCTGGATAGGTTTTTTGTAGGGTTTCATCTAATACTTGTTCATTTATAAATGAAATATTTTTGTCCTCCGCAACTTCAAATGCATTATACATAATATTCAGGATTGATCTAATGTTCCGAAAATCAAAATCATCATATAATATTTTTATTTTTGATAACAATTCCATTTGAGCCTTATAAGGAATGGCGGTACTGTGGCTATAGAATTTAATATATTCTAAAACGATATTTGATATTTCTTCAAATGAATTAGAACCAGCTAAATCAATTTTATAATTCGCCTTCTCTAATCTATCAAAGACTGAACTATCTCCTGATGATATTTTTAAATAAGAAGCAGGGGTGAGGATTAACATTAAAACTGTATTAGGAATATGAGCGTTGATAAGTGCTTTCATAAATGAAAGGGTTTCACTATTATTGTCGAATTCATCGAATTGGTATAATGAGAGTTTGCTAAAGAATTGTAAATTAAGCTTAGATAAAATCGAAAGACGGTTTATCATATCAATCAGAGTAATTGATTCTTTATCTTCAAATTGGTCTAGGATTATTTTCTTAATTATAGAGATTTCGCTTCTATTATATTCGGTATCCAAGAAGCTATCAATATATTCCAGATCAGGTTCTAAATCCCGTTCTAGTATTTGAAGAATTTTATGGTCAATCCCTTTACCTGTTAATGATTCAAAAAAACCTAATTTGAAAACTTTCTTTGAAATTTTGTTATTGACCTTAATTTTATCACTTATATAATAAAGTAACTCTTTTTTTAAGTTATATAAATAATTAGACTGAAAGCCGTTAATTATTGATTGATATATACTTGGTATAGTTTTTGGGTACACCTGCGATAGGTCTAGATATGAAATAGTCGTATTTTCTTTAATTTCAGATATTTTTATGTTAAGTGTAAGATGTGTTTTTCCAGACCCTACATCTTGAATGACTGTAATGATCCGAAAGTTATCAGTACTATCACTAGAATCTTTATTTTTTTCTAGCTCTTTTATACAACTAAAAATTGAATTTCTAGCTTCTTTGTGTCTTTTTCCTCCTAGGATAAGAGCGTCATTTAAATTTGGTGTAGGACTGCTTGGAAAGGGATTTTTGTTTAAATTATATGGATACATCTAGACACACCTTACAAAGCCGTATATCAGGCCACGAACCAATATTCCCTCATTACCGCCAGAAGATAATTCATATTGAGATCTATTTTCATTAATTAATTGTTCGGCCAAATCATAAAATTCATTCTCTGTTATTTCATATTTTTTTGTAATATCATTTCTTAAAGTTGATAGAGGAACCCATCCTATTGAATCAGAATACTTATTTATAGTTAAATTAAAATCTTCTTTAAAATTCTCTAAATCAACCACTTTGCTTGGGTGTGATATACTATTTTCAAGTGCATTACCACTAGTAGTTGTTGCTAATAATGAATCCATTAATAATATCATCTTACTATCGAGTTTTTCCACATGTTTGTTCACCGACATTGAGAGATTTTGAAACGAAGTTTGAACCTCTTTTAACAATTCAAAAACACATTTGAATTTAGGATCAGAATTTAATAAATATTGAAAATAATTATCTTTATGCCAACAATAATAGCTATTTACTTTTTTCGAGATAATAATTTCATTTTGTTTTGCCCAATCATTTAATATAACCTCTAAATCAACAGATGTAAATTCTTTTTTAAGATCAGTTTTCTTAATTCCTGCTACACCTGAAGAAAAAATTCTTTCAATTATTTTTTCTTCGATTGACATAGATTACAATTTGAATTTTCTTATAAAAGATATAGTGTAAGTTTATATAATATAATTAGTTAATATACTTTCACATTTCATCTCTAACGATTCGATAAATGGTATGATGAAAATCCTTTCTGAAATATGATGAAAGAACTAGGGTATCTGACCTCACATTGTTGTAAAATTCGACAGCAAATGAATCAATAGCTTGTAATCTCGTTTTTATGTTAAAAAAAGATCTGTTTCTTTTTTATATGAATAATCAGAAATTTCGTGAAGGGTTTGGAATAAATATTAGAAAATACTCTAAATTGAATAATGAGACGAGTCTTACAATTGAGTTATAGTATTATTGTTTTATATTCATAAACAGTTTTTAAAGATATTATATAGAAATAACTATTAACTGTATATAAAAATGGAAAACGAAATAACAAAGGAATCTAACTATATATCTTTTGATGAATTTTCTAAAATTGACTTACGAATTGGGAAGATTATAAAAGCAGAACCTATACCAAAGTTAAACAAAGTCTATAAATCAGAAGTTGACCTAGGTTTTGAAAAAAGAACCGTGATAGTAGGGGCTGCACCGTATTACAAACCAGAAGAATTAGTAGGATTGCTAGTTGTTGTCTGCTCCAATCTTTCACCAAAAAAAATAGCCAATGTCGAATCGAAAGGTATGATACTAGCAGCAGATGGACAAAATGGAAAACCATCTTTTTTAACATTAAATAAAGAAGATATTGTTGAGCTAGGATCTAAAATTCATTAGTTTGTTAACTTGATCTTACCATATCACTTTTTTTATCTATTATGTAATCATTATTAGTTGTTAAAGCCTATAATTATAAAATTTGTAGTATCAAGAATAACAACAATTATTTTCTTTTATTAATTAGAATACAAATCAAACCCTTCTAAAGATTCACTATATGTGTAAAAGCAAAGTCAAAATACTATCAATGAAATATTGTATTCAAAAATTATTCTAGACTGTTAAGTTTTTTTAAAAATTTATAAATTGCAGAATAATCAAAGTCTGAAAATTGTGACGTTGTCGCATAATTATATAATTGAAATGTTATGGATGTAACTGGTAAAGAAAGCTCTTTTTCTTTTGCTGCATCTAAAGCCAGACCTAAGTCTTTTCTCATATTTTTAAGATAAAATGAGGGAGTAAAATCGTTATTGATAATTCGTGGTCCTTTATTTTCACTTATACCTGTTTTAAAATTAGTAGAATTGAATATTTTCAAATAGAGTGTAGAATCTATTTCATAACTATCTGATAACAACAGACCCTCCGAAAATGCCATGGCTATTAATCCAATATTAAGATTTAGGGCCAATTTAACGGCATTTGCAGAACCATCTTTATTCCCGATGTAAAAAACTGGATTGCCTAATTTTTCTAGTATGTCTTTAACTTTGTTAAATATGTGTATATTTCCCGAAACAATTGGGATTAAATGTCCCTCTAATGCAGCATTCGGACCTCCCATTACTGGACTACTTAACATTGATATGTTTTTGTCGTTAAACTTTTTTGAACAAAGTGCTGATTCTGTTGGAGAGAGAGTACTAAAATCAGCAACAACAACATTTGTGTTGTCTGTTTCTTGGATACCATTTTCCTGAAAACATACTTTATTGATTGCATCAAAATCTGTTACACAAGTTATTAGAAAATCACTATTATCAGCAATCTCTTTTGGTGAACCAAAAATTTCTGCACCTTTCTCTTCCAATGATTTCGTTTTTGAAATAGTTCGATTATAGATAGCAACTTGAAATCCTTGGTTAATTAGACGTAAGCTAATACTACTACCCATCAAACCTAGTCCAACAATTCCAATTTTCAATAGATAGAGTTTTAAAAAACAGAGATAAAAAAATATTGTTATGTATTACATTAATGTTAAAAAAATTTGTTATGCTATTATAGTAACACAAAAATTGAGTTATTCTCTTTCTTTGTTTTATATATCTTTAATGGAACTTCTGCTGGCAAATTTAATGGATTACCATTTTGCAGATCAAATACAGACATGTGAAGAGGGCAAGTAACTGTTTTTTCGTTTTCGTTTAAGAATCCTGTTGATAAATCAGCATAAGCATGAGTGCAGATCCTATCGCTAGCATAGATATTATTATTAATATTTATTAGGAGAATTTTTTTGTCATTTAAATCAAAATCCAACATTTCTCCAGATTTTAACGATTTGGAATCGCATACTTTGACCCATTCTGCCATAACTCTTCTAATAAAATTAACTTAATATTTGTTATCGATACTTGTAGTGTTTTTCGAATATATCCTCGTTTTCTCTATATCGACTTTTTTCTACTTCGAGTATTTGTTCCATAGCTTCATCTATTTTTAACTTTAATGGTTTTCCTAACCATTTATTTTCCATTAGGTAGTTAATCCAAGCACGAATTATTGGACCCATCTTTCTGGAAATAGGTTCTAGAAAACCTGCGACAATCTCTCTTTTTGCTAATTCTTCTGAAAGTCCTCTAGACATAAGATAAAATATTTGTTTTTCATCAATTTGAGCTACTGATGCAGAATGAGTTGCCTTAACTTCGTTTGACTCGATTTCTAAACCAGGAATAGCATCAGATTTTGCACCTTTATCTAATAAAATAGCATGACCAGCTAGATAAGATTCAGTAGATTTAGCCTGTTTATGGATTTTTATCATTCCTTTAAATAGCGATTGTGATGTATCCTTAAGAACAGATTTAACCAAAACCTTACCTCTGGTATTAGGAGCAATGTGTATCAAATTTGAAGTGATATCGAAAGACTGATTACCTATGCCAAAAATAATCTCAACATCCTCAGCTAAAGCACCAGGTCCTTTCATTAAACTAACAACTTTGTAGCGAGATAATTTTGACCCAAAAAGCGCTAGGGACCAAGACATTTTTGAATCTCGTTCAACAAAAGCTTTTCTATTGGAAAAATTAACTGCGTCATAATTTAATGATTGTAATGTTACTGTATCACAATGAGCATTTGGCATTACATGGACTTCTAGTAATTCAAAATATCCTTGTTGTTGATCCTGTCTGTTATTAACTTGTGGAGAATATATTTCCTGAATTAATGTAGCTTTTGAGAAATCTTCACAAAATATAATATTCCTGGAAATTGAAGATAAGCCATCATCAGAAAGATAGTTAATAATTCTAATTGGATCCTCCAAAACAATATCTTTAGGTATAAAAATAAAATACCCATTTTGAAATGCTGCGGATGATAGAGCTAAAAATTTGTCCTCTTCAAAATTTAACTTATTTTTATCCAGATATTTTTTCAACAAATCAGGGGATTCATTAATTGCCTCTGTAATATTTGTAATAATTATTCCTTTTTTTTTAAAATCATCAGGTAAAAATGTTTTGAGAATCTTCGAGTTTTTACATAAAATACTTGAAGTTTTGCTTAATTCAGCCAGTCTATCTGAAAAAATTTCTAAATTATTATTGTCGTCTTTTTGATTTTTATTATCGAAGAAAATATTATCCGCCATTATTTTATTAGCATTGGAATATTTGCTATATAGAGCAGATGATTCAAGTGGAAGAGCAGTATATTTTTTAAATGCATCATACCTACTTTGGATCATCCAAGAAGGTTCATTTAAATTTTCGATAAAGTTGTTAAAATTTTTTTCTAATGATGATAATTGATACATATTTAGATATTGTTAAAAAAATAGGAGTTTATTAACCTACGGAGCCTTCCATTTCTAACTTTACAAGTCTATTCAATTCAACTGCGTATTCCATTGGTAATTCTTTGGTAAATGGTTCTATAAATCCACCAACTATAAGGGACAAAGCATCAGATTCTGAAAAACCTCTGCTCATTATGTAAAATATTTGATCTTCTCCAATTTTTCCTACAGTTGCTTCATGAGAAATTGTTGCATCATCTTCATTAACTTCTACATAAGGATATGTATCTGTTCTAGAGGTTTCATCGAGTAAAAGGGCATCACATCTAACATTTGATTTTACATTAGTAGCTCCTTTCGCTACATGTAATAAGCCACGATAAGTAGTTCTTCCTGATTGTTTACTTACAGACTTACTAGTTATTCTAGACGTTGTATCAGGTGCTAGATGAACAGCTTTGGCACCTGCATCTTGATGCTGGTCTGAACCAGCAAATGCAATTGATATAACTTCGGCATGTGCATTTCTACCAAGCATGTAGACTCCAGGATATTTCATAGTCAATTTACTCCCGAGATTTCCATCAACCCATTCAACCCTGGCATTCTCGTATGCATATGCTCTTTTTGTTACCAAATTATAGACATCTTTACTCCAATTTTGGATAGTAGTGTATCTTATTTTTGCATTTTTCTTCGCAATCAATTCAACAACTGCAGAATGCAAGGATTCAGTAGTATAAACTGGAGCTGTACAGCCTTCAATGTAGTGTACTTCAGATCCCTCATCAGCGATAATTAAAGTTCGTTCAAATTGACCTATATTTTCAGCATTAATCCTAAAATAGGCTTGTAATGGAAGATCTATTTTTACATTAGGAGGAACATAGATGAATGATCCGCCTGACCATACTGCGCTGTTCAATGCAGCAAATTTGTTATCTTCTGGAGGTATAACTTTTCCAAAATACTTTCTTAACAAATCAGGATGTTCTTTAACTGCTGTATCTGTATCACAAAATATGACACCTTGTTTTGCTAAATCTTCTCGTAGGTTATGATACACAGTTTCTGACTCATATTGAGCACCTACACCAGCCAAAAATTTTTTTTCAGCTTCTGGGATCCCGAGTTTGTCAAATGTTTTTCTAACAGATTCTGGTACGTCATCCCAGCTTTTACTTTGTTTTTCTGAGGCTTTTGTATAATAATAAATATTTTGGAAATTAATTTTTGATAAATCACCTCCCCACAAAGGCATAGGCTTTTTCATAAAGATATCATATGATCTTAATCTAAAATTAAGCATCCATTCTGGCTCATTTTTAATTTTACTTATTTCTTCAATAGTTCCTCTTGAAAGACCTTTCTTACTTGTATAAACATACATATCCGTAGAATCTTTAAAATCGTATTTACTATAATCCATGTGAAGCTCTTCGGAAGTCATATAATTTCATAACGGCGTTATGTTATATAAATTTTACAATCTAAAATTATTGGAGATACTAAGAAAATGTTTTCTTTTATTTAAGTTTTATCATACTTATAGAGTTCCTCATAAATACCTTCTAAAGTATGATTTTTTGACTCAATAAAAGGAATATTATTCTTCAAGAGTTCTTGACTAGTGAGAGGACCTATAGATAAAATTAATCTAACTTTGCATATAAAAGGCAATAAATCTGAGGAATATTTCTTTAGTATATATAATAGAAAATTGACATTTGAAGGACTTGTAAATATGAGTGAATCAATTTTTTCTTTTTGAAGTAGTTCAAAAAAATTTAGCCAATTGTTATCAACCTCTGCTGGTTTGGCACTATAAATAAAGAACTCTTTAACAGTAAACCCTGCCTCTAAAAGGTTTATTTTTAAATAATCATTGGCGAGTAAACTTCTTGGAATTATTATTTTAGGTAAAACAATATTGTTGTCGTTATTGGTACTATTATCTTTTAATTTTGAGAATAAATCTATTATTCCCTTGGAAGAACTAATGTATGGTATATGGTTCACAATTACCCTATTTTTTTGTAGTTCATCTCTAGTAGAAGGCCCAATAGCGACTACTATAAATTTTTTATTTATATTATGAACAAGTTCATCTATACGCTTTAATTTATAGGCAATTTTAAATAACACAGAAACTGCATTTGAACTTAAAAAAATAACATAGCCAGAATTGAGATTAGAAATAATGTCAATAAATTCAGTAACTAAACTATGGTCAGATTCTTCTATTCTTGAAGTTTTGATTATAATTAACTCTGAACCATGTTTTTTAATCTTTGCAATAAAATCTTTGGATATCATACCTTCAGATTTAGTTATTGCGATAATCCTGAAATTCATATATTGCAAACAAATTATTAGAAAATTATAGCCAATTTATGATATCGAAAAGTGATACTACTTCACCTATAATAATCACAGCGGGAGGTTTTATCGATGATTCATCCATTTTCTTTTTTATATTTGTAAAATTACCAACAATAACTTTTTGGTCTTGTAGAGTTCCGTTCTGTATAACAGCTATCTTAGTATTATTTGGAAGACCGTTATCAGTTAGAATTTTTATAATAGATTCCAAATTTTCTACACCCATCAAAATGACAATAGTATCTACCGCCGTAGCCAATTTATCCCATCTAACACTTTTTTCTTGTTTTGCTGGATCTTCATGTCCAGTGACAATAGCAACTGAGGAGGAATGTTGTCGATGAGTAAGAGGAATACCTGAATAGACCGAAGAACCAATTGCTGAGGATATTCCAGGAACAATTTCAAATTCTATAGCATGTTCATTTAGAAATTCTGCTTCCTCCCCTCCTCGTCCAAAGATAAAAGGATCGCCTCCTTTAAGTCTTAAAACTTTCTTTCCCTCTAATGCATATTGTAACATAATTTGGTTAGTTTTTATCTGATTTGTTGTAGGATCGCCAGATGTGCGTCCTACGTATATTTTTGATGTACCTTCAGGAATTAAATCGAGAATTTCTCGTCCCACTAAACGATCATATAATATGATTTCACAGTGTTTTATTAAATCCCAACATTTTATTGTTATTAGATCCTTGTTGCCAGGTCCAGCGCCACAAATGTATACTTTTCCTTTATTTTTACCGTTTGTTCCATTCATTTAAAGCCTTTTCCCATCCTTCTGCTAATCTTAAAGCGCCATTTTGTATAAATTCATTAGCAACCATATTTCCCAATTCTTCTGGTCGATCATAATTACCAATTTTTTTTATAGCAATATTTTCTAATCCATCTGATGAAAATATTTTTGCATAAAAATTTATTTTAGAACTTTTTTCGGATAATTCAGCATACGCAGCTATAGGAAATCTGCATCCGCCTTCGATTTTCGAAACAAACGTTCTCTCTGTGTTGATAGAGATTCTAGATGGAGTATGTTCAATTTTTTGTAAAAAATCAATGAGTTTTCTACTTGATTTTTTACATACTATTGCAAGTGCTCCTTGTCCTGGAGCAGGTAGAAATCGATTTATCTTAAATATCTCACTGATATATTCTTCTTTTCCTAATCTTTTTAATCCTGCTTCAGCAAGAACAATTGCGTCATAATTTCCTGTTAACGTTTTTTCTATTCTAGTATCAATATTTCCTCTTATTGGAATAACTTTTAAATCGTTTCTTAAGGAAATGATTTGAACTGCTCGTCTTAAACTACTAGTTCCTATTGTTGAACCATGTGGAATTTGATCAAAACGTTTTTTCTTTTTACTAATTAAGACATCACTTACAGATTCTCTTTTTGGAATAGATGCTATCATCAGATCAGGATGTATGACTGTAGGAAGGTCTTTTAGACTATGAATAGCAAAATCAACATCACCCTTTACTACCGATTCATTAATTTCTTTTTCAAAAATACCTTTTCTATCGAGATAAAAGAGAGGTTTGTTATTATCCAAATCACCTTTCGTTGTTATACTAACGATTTTAAATTCATAAGGATAATTCAGTTGATTAAGTGAATCTATTACTAATTGTGTCTGTGCTAATGCTAATTTACTTCCTCTTGTACCAACACGTAATATTTTGGTCATCTTTGTTTAGTAAATGAGTTTAAAGATTCAGAATAACATTCAATAGTTTTTTCTATATCTTCTTCAGTATGAGAATAAGAAATAAAACAAGTTTCGTATTGCGAAGGCGGAATGAAAATATTTTTTTTAAGTAAATCCCAGAATAATTTTTCAAAGAGTTTTTGATCGGATTTTAATACATTAGATATATTAGTAACAGGTGGAGAAGTAAAAAAGATTTGGAATAAGGATCCAATCGAATTCATGGTAAACTGGAAATCGAAGTCTTTTACTTGATCTTTAATTCCCATTACTAAAGTATCGCATAACCGGTTAATCTTCGGATATACTTTATTTTGATTTTTAATTAAATTTTCTATGTTTGTGATTGCAGCTGTAACAGAAACCGGATTTCCTGCGTATGTGCTCGCTTGGTAAACATTGCCAAGAGGGCTTAGTTGATCCATTATCTCATGTTTACCACAAATAGCAGCTATTGGAAATCCATTTCCAATTGATTTTGAGAAAGTTGATATATCAGGGGTAATACCAAAAAAAGCACCACATCCACCTAAAGCAAGTCTAAAGCCAGTTATTACTTCATCAAATATAAGTATAATTCCATAATCTTTTGTAATTCGTCGAACTTCATTTAGATAATTTTTTTCTGGAAGTACAAGACCATAATTAGCCAAAACAGGTTCAATTATTACACAACTAATATCATCTACTTCTTTTTGGATCGTTTTTTCTAAGGCTTCAATGTTATTATAGTCTACCACTAGTGTTTCTTTTGAAATTTCGTTTAAAGACCCTTCTGTTGAAGGAATGCTTGCAGCACCAGACCCTGCTTTCACTAGTACAAAATCATAAGCTCCATGATAGCCTCCATTAAATTTAATAATTTTTTTTCGTTTTGTAAATGCCCTTGATAATCTTATAGCATTCATCGTAGCTTCCGCACCAGTATTAACTAATCTCACTTTTTCCGCAGAAGGGATTATTTTTACCAATAACTCAGCGAGATAAATTTCTTTTTCAGAAGGTATACAAAAAAGGTTTCCGTTATCAAGTTGATTCTTTATAGAATCAATAAGCGGTGGATACGAATGACCAAAAATCAAAGAGCCGTAACCCATGCAATAATCGATATATGTTTGGTGATCAGTGGAAATTATTTTACTTCCTGAACCAGATGTAACAAAAAAAGGGTAAGGTTTAAAGAATCGTACTGGACTATTAACTCCTCCGGGAATTACTTTGATTGCTCTAAGGAATAACGATTCTGATTTTTCAAATGTCAAATATATTAGTATAACTATCTATAAATAAGAATCTTATTTTTCTAATAGTTGCTTCGCCATTTCCTTGGCGTGATATGTAATAATAATATCAGCACCTGCCCTTTTAATTGATGAAAGAAATTCTAACATTACTTCTTTCTCATTGATCCATCCTTTTTCTGCAGCAGCCTTTATTAAAGCATATTCTCCTGAAACATTATATGCACAAATAGGAAGTTTAAAATTTTCTTTTGTTTTGCAAATTAGATCTAGATAGGGAAGAGCAGGTTTTATCATGATCATATCGGCACCTTCATTGATATCCAATTCGATTTCCCTCATAGCTTCAGACGAATTTGTAAATGGCATTTGATATGTTCGTCTATCTCCAAATAATGGCGAAGAGTCAGCAAGATCTCTGAATGGAGAATACATTGGCGAGGCCATTTTTGCAGAGTAAGCCATAATTGAAGTATCTTTAAAACCTGCCTCATCTAATTTTTCTCGAATTGCAAACACTTGACCATCCATCATTGCTGATGGAGCTACGATATCAGATCCTGCTGCAGCATGACTTTCGGCGATTTTAGCCATAATTTCAATACTGGAATCATTATCAACTTTATTAGATTTGACTATTCCGCAATGTCCAGTAGATGTATACTGACACATACATACATCTGAGATGATAACTATTTTATCATCAAAATTTTTCTTAATTGATTTAATAGATCTTTGCACTATGCCTTTATCATCAAAAGCAGAAGTAGCATTACTATCTTTTTTAAGAGGAATACCGAACATTATAATACCTTTAATCCCTAACTTTAAAATTTCTGAAACTATATCCTCAATTTTCGATAATGGGATTCTTTGTATATCAGGCATTGATGTGATATTCCTTGGATTTTTCAAACCCTCCTCTACAAATAATGGATAAATAAGATCATTGGTTGAAATACGAGTTTCTTGTAAAATATCTCTAATTGCTCTATTTTTTCTTAATCTTCGTAGACGAATTTTTGGAAAATATGGTTTATAATTCATGGAATAGTCATCAGATTCCGGATTCATTTTCATAGTTAAAAAGTTTAGCAGCTATACGCATAAATTCATGTTCTTCATCACCGCTACCATTTTGAATCTGTCTGCGAAGGTTATTCATAGGAGTCGATATAATTCCTTCCAATAGAGCATGAGAAAATTGTTCTATTATTTTACTTTCCTTAGGTCCTATCTTGGAACCTAAAATAGAAAGAGCTTTATTCAATTCTCTTTCTCTAATTTTATCCACATTACGAAATACAGAGATGACAACTGGATCTGCTTTTTTTCGTTTCAATATTTCATTCATATTTTTCATTTCATCTTGAATTATTCCTTCTGCAGATTGAATTTCTTCTCTTCTATATTGGATATTTTTTTGAACGATCTCTCCAATTTGATCTAAATTGAATAGATAGACATTTTCAATTTGTGAAATAGAGTCCTCAACTGTCCTTGGATTTGACAAATCAAATATTAAGAGTGATGAAGATTTGGATTCCATTGTCTGTTTTATTCTTTCATATGTTAATAGATAATATGGCGCTGTTGTACTTACAAAAATAATATCCATAGACGAAAGTGATGATAAAGCTTCCTCAAATAATATAGGTGAACCAGTTAAAGATTCAGCAAATGATTTGGCCCGTTCAAAAGTTCTGCTAGTATTCAGAAATGAAATATTCCTACGTTTTAATGCTTTGGCAATAAGACTTGCTCCTTCTCCAGATCCAATAAGCAATATTTTTTTACCTTCCAATCGATCTAGAGATTGTTCAGCTAGATTGACCGCTACAGATCCAACAGAAACACTTCCTTTATTAATCCCTGTCAATGCTCTTACTTTGCTACCAACTTTTATGGATTTTTCAAAAATTAATGCAAGAAAAGGTCCAAGATAATTATAAGCTCGAGCAAACTCATAGGACCTTCTTACTTGTCCAAGTATTTGATCTTCTCCAATCACTAAAGAATCTAAACCTGAAACTAATTTTAGAATATGTTGAATAACTTCCTCACCGTGAACAATCTCTACAATTTTAGAGAATTCTTCCGATGCTAAATTAGAATGTTTACACCAATAATTTAAAATTTCTTGCAAGTCTAATTCTTCATCTACTACGGCAAAAATTTCTATACGATTGCATGTCTGTAAAATTAGACATTCTTTTAATTGCAAATGTTCAAGAAATGCTTCATATGTATTATTAACATCTTTAAAAGTAAATCTTTCAAGAAGATGAATCGGAGCTTCTTTATAGGTTATCCGTAAATTAAGTAAATCTAGTGATTTATTAACTAAAGTCATTTTTGTGGCTCGCTCCAATGATTCAATACTTCTATAGCCGCAACCTTTGCCTCTTCTATTTTGTTCTCATTAATTAAATTTTGAATATTTTTATTATTTATTAATGAATAAAGATATCGTTTACGTTCAGTTACAGTTTTAATTCTTGGTCTAGCCGCGTTTCTTGCGAATTCTTGAAGTTTGGTATTTTCTATATCTGAATGCTTAATTGTTCTTCTTAAAATACGTTCTGCTTTGATTCTTAATTTTCTAGCCATAATCGGACTTTTTCCATATGTAGAAATAGCGACTTGCATAACCTCTTCAATATTTATTATTGAGGCGTAGGAAAAGTCACTTACAGGAGGATCATCGGCTGCATAAACAAAGGCTTTTTTATAACGACCCTTTTCGACTATTTTTCTATTTAGTTCTTTGTCATCTGTAGCTGCTAGTACTAAGAAAATATCATTATATCTATCCAAAATACTACTGTCTTTAATCTTCATTTTGATAACTTCGATTTTTTTTTCATCTGATAATTCTTCAAGATATGAATTCAATCTTTCACTAACAACAGTGATTTTACAATTCTGACCTAAAAGACCCCGAACCTTTCTGCTACCTTCCACTCCTCCTCCTATTACAATAACATGTTTTCCAGTGAGGTTTAGATCGACTATCAATTATAATTTCACGTGATATGAAAGATTGTTGATAAACATTATTTAAATTATTTCAACAAAAATGAATATAATTATTTTCATTTAGCATAAAATTATTTAATTCAATGATGAAATATACAATTTAAAATGATCTCAATTGGAAGATATAGAGAATAGTGACAGAAATTCAGAGCTCGATATTCTGGAGGATATTGGACCAGCAACTAAACTTCATTTAATCGAAGCTGGAATTAAATCATTAAAGGAATTATTAATACGAGGACCGTATGATGTATCAGAGGTTACAGGGATGACCATGGAAAAATCCCTCGATCTATGCAATAAGGCAAGAATAAAATTGGAAGAAAACAATGTAATTCAAAAAAGCTTCATTACTGCAACAGAGCTTTATAATAAAAGAAAACACATAGAAAGGATTTCAACAGGCTCAAAAAATTTTGATGAATTATTAGGAGGAGGGTTTGAAGTGGATGCAATAACCGAGATCTATGGAGAATTTGGCTGTGGAAAAACCCAGATTTGTCATACTTCATCAGTAACGGTTCAACAAAGAAGGTCAGAAGGTGGTTTAGAAGGTGGAGTAATTTATATCGATACTGAAAATACGTTCAGACCAGAACGAATAGTCTCAATTTCTAAATTAAGAAATATGGATCATATTAAAGTATTAGAAAATATTATAGTAGCAAAAGCATTTAACAGTGCACATCAGGAGTTAATTATTCAAGAAATTGGAAACATCATTGAAAGTAAAAACATCAAGCTATTGATTTTAGATTCAGCGATATCACATTATCGTGCAGAGTATATTGGAAGAGGCACCTTATCAGAAAGACAACAGAAAATCAACAAGCTAATGCATACATTACTAAGAATTTCTGAAACTTATCAAATAGCAATCATATTAACAAATCAAATTCAAGCTGTTCCTGACACAATTTTCGGAGATCCTTTCAAACCAATTGGTGGAAATATCATTGCACATTCAAGTACATATAGAATATATTTGAAGAAAGCAGGTAAAAATAGAATTGCACGGATAGTAGATAGTCCATATCACGCAGAAATAGAAGCATTATTCTCATTAGGGGAGGAAGGAGTTACGGACCCTATTTAGGTCAGTTAATGTTAAATTAAGGAGGAAAATAAAACATATTATGCCAAAATCACATGGAAGTAAGAGAAAATCCCGATCAATATTAACCAAAAGTAACATACTTAGAGGTATATCGTATTTATTAATAGATTATAAAATAGGGGATAAAGTAATTGTTAATATTGACCCGAGTGAACATAATACCATGCCCCATAGAAGATACCAGGGGAAGATAGGAATTATTAAAGAAGTAGGAAAAAGAATTATTAAATTATCAGTTCCTCTCGGCAATAAAGAAAAGATTTTACAGACAAAACGACAACATATTAAACCATTGAATTCCCAGGGATAGATTTTTAATCATGGAAACTTTAAAAAAAGAAGTAATATCTCTTCCTGAGGTAAAGGAGGTTCTCGCAAAAGTAGAAACAGAAGAAATGGACCAAATTCAAAGATGGACTTTTGATTATGTATCAAAATTTGCAAAATTGTCTTCAGAAAATTCTAGAGCAGTAATTGATGAACTTGTAAGAACTTGTGACTTAAAGGAAGAAGAAGCTGTAGAGATTGCTAATTCAATGCCTACATCTGTTGAAGAGTTAAGAGCTTTTACTTTTGGATGGAAAAAGTTGATTCTGACAGATACATTGAATAGAATTTTAGATATTATAAATAAAGATAAAAAAGATAATTAAAAACCTCTAGGATAGTATAATATAATGTCACTACCGGATCATTATCATGATAATAAAGGAAATGTATTCGGTAGCTTTCATCATAATCGAAAATATGAAGAATATGCCCATATAATAGAATTCATAATAAGAGGTAAATCTTCAACCGTTAAAAAAAGAGAGGGAATAATAATTCAAGCTATTGGAGAAGAAAGATTAACTTTACTAGAATTATTGGGTGATCCATCTCAAAACTTTGAGATTGGAGAACGCGTTTACATCGGGAGGGAAGGAAGAACAAAGATAATAAGTGTTTTAGGAAGATTAAATTACAATGATCTCTCCCCATCTGCACGAAACGAAATACCAATAGCAATCGAAAAAATAGTAGATATTAAAGAAATAAAATTTGTAAACTATTTTAATAATGCTCAACCCATTACTCCACGTATTCATGGATTAGAATTGATTCCAGGAATCGGTAAAATATACATGAAAAGCATATTAATAGAAAGAGAGAAGAAGAAATTTGAAAGTTTTAATGATATCCAAGAACGGGTAGGTATCAAAGATCTGCAGAAGCTAATTACAAAAAGAATTGTCGAGGAAATTTCTGGAGAGACGAGAATGAATCTATTTGTACGAAAATGAATTGGACGAGGTATTTTGGACAAAATTTCCTTATAGATTCAAATATTACCAAGAAAATAATAAACTCAGCAGAAATCAAATCTTTTGAAAATGTTTGTGAAATGGGAACAGGCAGAGGCAAACTTACTCCTTTTCTATGTGCAAATGCTAACTCCGTTAAATCTTTTGAAATCGACCCAAATTTATATAAGAATATTAAAATTTTAAGTTCTAAATTTCCTAATTTAGAAATTGTAAATAAAGATATTTTAAACTATGGGGAATATTTAGAATTTGATGTTTTTGTTTCTAATATTCCTTATTCTAAAAGTAAGGAAACCCTATCTTGGTTAGCAACTAAAAAATTTAATCGTGGTATCATAATGGTTCAAGATGAATTTAGCCAAAAATTACAATCTAAGCCTGGTGATAATAAATATAGAGCAATATCAGCCATAATCCAATATTGTTTTGAAATCGAACCTTTATTCAAGGTAAATAATAAATGTTTTTATCCACAACCAAAAATAGACTCACAAGTAATAAAATTAATACATAAAAATAAGATACTATCAAAGAATACTATCTCTAATATTCATTTATTATTTTCTTTTAAAAATAAAACTATTAGTAAATTAAATAAAAAACTTAAAACTAAAATTGATCTTTTAGATCTTAGAATAAAAGATATTGATCCAGATAAGATTATTGAAATTTCACAAATGATTTAAGAAACAAACCAACAAAATTGTATAAACCGAGTACAGATACTTTTTTATTGGTAGATTCGCTCAGAAATTATTTTGGAAATTCTGCACTTGAAATAGGGACAGGTTCTGGATTTGTTTCAAATTTTTTATCTAGAAATTTTAAAAATGTAGTAGCAACAGATATAGATGTTCAGTCTTTAATTTACTGTAAAACAAATACTAATCCAAAAATAAACCTAATATGTTGCGATACAACTACAGCAATAAATATTAAATTTGATCTAATTGTCAGTAATCCTCCATATTTACCAGATGATTCATTTTATGATGTAGCAATTCATGGTGGAAAAACAGGGATTGAAAAGACTATTTATTTTTTAGAATCTGCATTAACAAATCTTAAAAAAAATGGATACGTTATTTTTATTACATCATCATTTTCAGATACTACCAAACTGGATAACTTTATATGTGAAAAAAAATTACAAAAAAAAATTATTAATCAAAAAAAATTATTTTTTGAAACATTGTATGTTTATCAATTATCTTTTGAATAGAAAAAAATATGTATGTGGAAATATGTTTGAAACTATTTTATTTTTTAAGTAATTTTGCCGCTCTTCGAGAAATTTGCTCTGTCATTTGGGAAAGAGATGAGGTTCCCCCTAAATCATATGTCACAAATTTATTCTCATTTATAACATCTTCAGTAGCCTTGAAAATAGCTTTTGATATATCTTTTTCACCTAGAAATTCAACCATCCATGCACTAGAGCAAATCGTGGCTACAGGATTTACCTTATTTTGGCCAGCATATTTTGGTGCGCTTCCATGAGCAGGTTCAAACATTGCATATTTATCACCATAATTTCCAGAGTAGACATTTCCAATAGAACCTACATGTCCAGATGCACACTCAGAAATAATATCCATAAATAAATTTGTACTTAAAAGTATACTTTTATTAAAGCGTTCGGGATTTTTAACTATTTGTTGTGTTACATTATCTATATAATATTCTTCAGTTTCTATAGCAGGAAAATCTTTTTTATATTTCTCTACTGCTGAAATAAATATTCCATCAGTTTCTTTTAATATGTTTCTTTTAGTAACTACAAATATTTTCTTAAATTTTAAATTCTTACATAATTCGAAAGCTTTCTTCGTAACTCGTTCACAGCCTTTTCTTGTTATCTTCCTAATAGCTATAGCAGAATCATCACTTGTTTTAAATTCTATTCCTGCATACAATCCTTCAGTTGACTCTCTTACACAAACAAAATCGAGATTTTTATTAGATGTTTTATATGTTTTTATTGGTCTGATATTTGCATATAATTCAAATTTTTGTCTTATGCTAACTGCTACACTTCTAGGAGCCTTTGGGTCTGGAACAGTTGTGGTCGGCCCTTTAAAACAGGCATCACTTTCAGAAAGCAATTTCCAAACTTCGTCAGTAATATATGAATTGGTTTTATTTTTTTCCCAAAACTCTGATCCAGCTTCCACGGTTATAAGCTCTATAGAGCTATTACAGGCCTTCAAAACATCCATCATAGCTTTTACTAGTTCTGGTCCGGTACCATCTCCTTTTATAACAACAGCTTTTTTTTGCATAAAAATAATCAAGTTGTCACTGAAACATTTCTATTTATATATTATTTGGATCGTAAATCAATTCGTACGACCATATCTTTAGAAAACGGTGGCATTAGTTTTAAATCAGAGACCTTTGTAAATTCATTATTTTCTGAATAGTAAGAATATTGAATATTATAATTATCTAAAGTAAGGATTTCTTTTTGTTGGGTTCCTGTTTCATTGTTGATTACAGTTATAGTCTTATTATCCAAAGAATATAATTGCATAAAATCATTTATTGAAAGTCGTATTGGTCTGATATATTCAATATGGGCTCTGTCACCCATCTCATCAGTATGAATTAAATGTAAACATTCTTTGCCATCTTTCATTTCTTTGCCTACACCTTCAGGCAAGAATTTTTGTTTACCGTTCTCGAAAATTTGGATAATAGGATAGATATTGAAAGTCTCCACATTATGAGCTTTTAAACATATACCTAATACTTCTGGAGGAGGAGCAAATTGCATAACTATTATCCCTGCCAGGGTAGCAACGCCGATCAGTACTGGTGGTAATAGTAATTGTTTTTTACCTATCTTTTTTGTAGGTTTAGTTGGTTTAAATCGGCGTTTTGGCATCCATGAATTAACTCAAAATTTCATTATTAGAGTCTTTCTATGTCTATTAAATTGAAGCTTTTGTAATGTTTAAATTTTATAAGTTGAAAGTATTTTATAAATAATATCGTAAAAAAGGAATGAAGAAGAGTGAAAATAGTTCAGCTTTCAGATATCCATGTTGGCGGGTTCTTTAGACAAAATATCTTTGATGTATTAGTAAATGAGGTTAATTCCCAGGTAAAACCTGACTGCATTATCATTACAGGTGACCTTACAGACGACGGACTGTTAGTTCAATTTGAGAAAGCATATGAAGAAATAGATAAATTAAATTGCCAAAATAAAATAATAATCCCAGGAAATCACGATTATAGGCATACTGGATACTTACTATTTAAAAAATTTTTCCCATTTAAAACTCCGATTTATGAAATGAATAATGCGATTATTCTAACCTTAAGTACAGCAAGACCAGATCGTGATGAAGGAGAAGTAGGACACAGACAAAATCAATGGATGGAAAAAACTTTGACTAAAGTCAGAGAAAAGTTAAAGATAATTGTAATGCATCATCACTTGATAAGTATACCAGACACAGGAACTGACAAAGTTATCATATATGACGCGGGAGATACTCTTCAATCGTGTTTACAATCTTGCGTGGATCTTGTCCTCTGCGGACATAAACATAGACCTTGGATATGGAATTTAAGATCTTTAAAAATAGCATACGCAGGTACTGCATCTTCAGTTAGATTTAGAGGGTTTTTTCAGAATTCCTATAATATTATTAATATAGATGAAAACAAAAAAACTGAAATCGATCTAAAAATTGTCGGTGGCAAACAATTTCCATTAAATGAACTAGTTGACAATTATAAACCATATTTTGAATGACACTTAACCATCTTTAAAAGATAAAAAAAAACATAAACCTGTTTTTTTAAATCAAACACATTGCTGATTATTAACATTGATGGTGCGTCAAGAGGAAATCCCGGCCCGTCTGGCATAGGAATTTTGATCTGTAAAAATAAAAATTTGATTTTAAATTATGGTGAATTTATAGGAATTCGTTCTAATCTTTTTTCTGAATATTTAGCGCTAAAAAGAGCACTACAATTAGCACAAAACATAGGTGACGAAGTCAGTATTTTTACAGATTGCATGAATATAATTCATCAACGGAAATTAAAAGACAAGATGAGGAAAAAAGAATTAAAAATTTTATTTAGAGAGATAAATAATTTAGAAAAAAAATTTAAAACTATTTCTTATAAACATGTACCTAGGCATGAAAATGCATTTGTAGATGCGATCGCGAACAAGGCTATAGACTATCATATTAAATAATCCAGTGATTATTATTAACATAAGCAGCTATGAAGAATCAGAGTTAATCTTGAAAATAATGTGTAATGAAGGCATTTGACTGAGCTGCCTAATATAACTTTTAATCTAAAAGTTTATGTAACAAATAATTTGAAAATAATTTGAGTTGTTAGAAAAAAAGGACAAAAAATTTAGCTTAATAAAAGATATTGCGATAATAGTAATTGGAGTAGTTTTAATTTGGTTTGCAGTCAAAGTTGTCTTCAATGTAGATAATCCATTTTATGTTGTTTCTAGTGGAAGTATGATTCCAGTATTAAATGTAGGAGATATTCTTATAGTAAAGGATGGAAATACCTTTGACAGTTTAAAAATAGGCGACATAATTGTGTTTAATAGGCCAGAGGGTGGAGATCGAGTTATTGTTCATAGAATTATTGATATTGGCGATAGATTTGGTGAAAAAATAATAGTAACTAAAGGTGATGCAAATGAAGGCATTATTCCTGGGACTGATTTTCCAATAAGGGAAAAAGACTATATCGGTACAGTAGCATATGTAGTGCCAAAAATTGGATTAGTATTAAAATATCTTAATCCACCTGTTAACTATATCATTATAGCCGGAATCGTTGGAATACTTATTTATACAAATTTCAGAAAGAGAACCGATGAACAAGATAAAATTGAAGGAAAGGGATCATCGCTTTAAATGAAAATAATCGATATTTTCCTACAAAGCATTTACCTTTTTGATTATTGTTAAAACATCTTGGTCAGACAAAACATGATCTAAACCTACTTTTTGTCCTTCGAATTTCACACTTTTCCCCCAAACTAGTGCAAAACGGAAATCACGTAACATCGTACGATGAAGCTTTGCACAAATATCTTTAACTTTTGTACCTTTTCGTACTATGAGTGGTTCCTTATAATCAGTTTCTTGGCCTTTAGGTCGCATGTATATTCTAACGAATTCTAGTCGATTAAATATAGAATCCTTGAGTGAATCAATATTTAAATTCGAGCTTGCTGAGACAGCTACAACGTTATTGCCAAGAAATGGAATGATTGCATTTAAAGCCTTTTTTTCTATCAAATCTATTTTATTTAACACTATTGTTGAAAGTGGATAAACCCTATTGCCAGCGAGCACGTCAATAAGATCTTCAACCTGCAAATTAGGATCCCTTATTGTAATTCTTCCGTTATGAATTCCATAAATTCTACACATTTCTCTAATCATTGATTCCGAAATATTCAGATTTGGATCTAAAGTTACTGCAATGCCACCTTTCTCGGTTTTATGTATATGAACATTAGGGGGTTTTTTATTGACTTTTATACCAATTTCTGATAATTCGTTTACCAATATTGAAAAATGATTAGGCTGGAAAACATCCACAACTATTAATACTAAATCGGCATTTCTGGCAACGGAGAGAACTTTTTTACCCATTCCTTTACCAGATGCTGCACCTTTAATTATTCCTGGTAAATCAATTACTTGTATTTTAGCACCTCTATATTCCATCATTCCAGGAATTGCAGTTAGTGTGGTAAAATGATAAGAGGCTATTTTAGAATTCGCATTAGTTAAAGAATTCAATAAGGTTGATTTCCCAACGCTTGGAAATCCAATTAATACTATCGTAGCATCTCCTTCCTTTCTAACGTCATATCCAGAACTACCTTTGCCACGGGATACAGTCTTCCCATGTCTATTATCTTCTAAGTCCCTTTTTAGTTTTGCAATCTTGGCTTTTAAAAGTCCAATATGAAATTCAGTAGCCTTATTTATTTGCGTCTTATGTATTTCATCTTCTATTTCTTTAATTTTTTCTGGAATTCCCATTCTTTACTTAATATTAATAAATATAAAAGATCATAAAAGAATTTCTTCGATTAAAAAATTCCAAAGAGTTTTAGTCCATGTAACGAACCAATCATGGTACCACAGATAATCATTAATATCCATGGCATAGCTGGAAGCTTTGGAGAATTAAGTATTATTTGATGGTTTTCTATAATATTTGTGATATAATCTCTAACTTTATCATTCCAAATCTTATATTCGATTCTGTGCTTTTTCAAAATTGATTCGATTTCATATATAACTGGAGCACGTACAGAACGAATATGTTGAATATATCGTCTTGAAATTTCAACTTCACCTTGGATCGCAATTAAGCCTTGATGCATATCAAGTAATCTAATATGGATTTCCCATGGTTTTTTTAGCTTCTTCGTAAAGCCGTGTCCTATCTGTCCTGGTTTCTTATTTTCAAACTTTACTTTAGTAAACCCTTCTAAAATAAGAGCTTTAATAATTTCATCTTTTGTTATTTTTACTAATAGACTAAGATGATCAAATTGAATATCTTCAGATTTAATAGACTCCTGTAATCCTTTTAAAAAATTCATTTTTTTGGGATATCTTGTAAGGAACTCAGACATGTAGTTATTGAAATTTTTGAGATCAAAGTTATATTAAAATGCTATGAAAATGACGTTCTTTATAACAGACGATTAGATGCTTGCATACTGCGAAAATAGAGATCCGTCTCAAAATCGATAGCTAAATCTTTCCAAGAAAGTCTTCTATCGGTAAAGGAAATATTTAAACCCCTAATAACAACTACTGGAATTGATTCATTGCTTTCTCCCATTACAAATGTTCCCATAGAAGCTAAGGAATCTGCTGTAGCCTTTAGCGTATATTTGAGAATATGCCCAAACAAGTCTTTGTTACCTCTTTGATCTTCTACAGGCTCTATTCCCGAACAACCGATAGCTACCCCAGTTGTCCCAATCCTTGTAGGCATTAATCTACTATCTGATATAATTATTCCCACATGTATTCCCAGTCTTGTTAAAAATTCAAGTCTTAGAGATTCAGCTGATAAGAAAGGGTCGTTTGGAAGAAAAATAATTTTACCAGAAGGTACATTGGATTTATCAATCCCAGCATTTGGTGCCAAGATTCCACTACTTACTGTCAATAAGAAACCAGGCAATCCTCCGAAAATAACATCTGATTCTCTTATTATTGCTTCAACGAAAGAAGGGTCCATTCGATATTTATTTGCAATTTTTATTGAATTATCACTTGGTTTAATATCCTTGAGATCTACCAAAGATCCTTCACTCATAGAAACAAATTTACTTGATAATACTAAAATATCCTTATCAAGGAATTTAAATTTTGAAGATATAATTGTATCAAAAAGTTCAAACCTAGTCTGTTGAGTTTTAATACTAATCGGCGATAATGTGATCAAGGTTTATTTATTAATAATCTCATTATTAGTTTTTTAAAGTTTTTATTCGCGATTTGACAAAATTTAGTTGAGAAATAAAATGGGAATGACTATTACCGAGAAGATTCTGGCTAGAGCATCTAACAAAGATAGGGTTACTCCTAATGATGTAGTAATTGCAAATATCGATAAGGTTATGATGCATGATGTTTCCGGTCCTGGTGTAATTAAAGTTTTTTCAGAATGGCAAAAGAAAGGTAAGGTTTTAGATAAAATTTGGGATCCTAACCGAGTATGGATAAGTGAAGATCATTTTGTACCAGCCTCTGATAGGATATCTGCTAATAATATTTCTTTATTGACTGAATGGTCTAAACAATATAATATAAAAAAACACTACAAGTATGGTTTGGGCCAATATGGTATTTGTCATACTCTTTCTCATGAAGAAGGTTTGATTTTACCTGGTGAGGTTTATGTTGGTGGCGATTCTCATACAAATACAACTGGTGCAATTGGATCTGTCGCAGTTGGACTAGGTCACACTGACATTGCATATGTTTTAATGCACGGAAAAATATGGTTCAGAGTACCTGAAACAATTCTTTTTCTCTTACAGGGAGACAAACCAGATTATATCATGGCTAAAGATATAATATTAAAAATAATAGGTGATATTGGAACTGATGGAGCAAATTATAAAACGATGCAGTTTGCTGGCGAGGTCACCGATAAGATGCAGATGGAAGAAAGATTAACACTTACAAATATGACTACTGAGGCAGGAGCAAAAAATGGAATTATTGAACCAGATGAAATCACATTTCAATACTTAAGTAAACGTACGAATGATTCATTTCTACCAATAAAAAGCGATCAAGATGCGGAATATCTTGATACCTTTGCCTATGATATCGAAAAGTTAGATCCTATTGTAGCTAAACCTTTTTCTCCAGGAAACATTTGTACTGTAGGAGACATAGAGGGAAGGGAAATTAACAAAGCCTATATTGGCTCCTGCACTGGCGCTAAATTAGAAGATTTGAGAATGGCTGCCAAAATACTTAAAGGAAAAAAAGTAAAAATAAGAACAGAGGTTTTACCTGCTGCTCAATCCATATATTATAAAGCCATTAAAGAAGGCTTGGTTAATATATTCATTGAATCTGGTGCAGTTGTAGGGCCACCGACTTGTGGAGCTTGTTGTGGTGCTCATATGGGTGTCCTAGCCAAGGACGAAATTTGCATTAGTACTACAAATAGAAATTTTCCTGGAAGAATGGGGCATGTTGAATCTAAAACATATTTGGCTTCTCCTCTGGTTGTAGCTGCCGCAGCAATAAATGGAAAAATAACCGATCCGAGGAATGAACTATAATGGACAAGTTAAAAGGAAAAATTCACAAATATGATAGAGATAATATTGATACAGATGTTATAATTCCTGGACCTTATTTAAAAATTCATGATCATAAAGAATTAGGTAAACATGCTATGGAAGGAATCGATCCGAATTTTTCAGAAAAAATTCATCAAGGAGATTTTTTATTGACTGGAAAAAATTTTGGTTGTGGATCTAGCAGAGAACATGCACCAATCGCTTTGCACGAAGTAGGTATACGAGCAATCCTTTCTCCATCATTTGCAAGGATTTTCTATAGAAACGCGGTTGACGGTGGATATCTATTACCAATAGAAATTGAATCTGATTTGCTTGAAAAAATTTCTGATAATGACGAATTAGAAATTGATGTAGATAATAATTCAATTTTCAATCTAACAACAAAAGAAATATACAAAATAAAACCGTTTCCGGAAATCATATCAAAAATAGTTAAAGCAGGAGGATTACTCTATTTTACAGAGTAAAGTAAACATAAAAGTAAATGTAGATTTAACAAAAGTAATAAAATTTAAAAATTTTTTTTATTGATATTTTTAAAACGTTTTTCTGTTTGTATATTTTAAAAACATAAAAAAAACCGGTTGATTTTAAGAAAAAAATGTGAAATGACTTTTATTAGTTGCCGCCGTTGTCCTCGTCATCAACGTCCTTTTTGTCTCCATCATCACCGTCATT
>JALDXL010000006.1:0-31276 GCA_032155045.1 Nitrososphaerales archaeon | reverse complement strand
ATAATTGATAATTAGCAGATATAATCTACTTTTTTTATTTATAAATAGTCACATTATAATATTCGATTAGTAAGATTTACTAAAAAAATATCTATATTTAATATTTTAAATATTGTAATAGATACTCTAACAATGAAAACATGTTTAATGATTGGTATAAAATAAAATTAAAATTAAAAAATTTTAATTAAATCAGACAGAGATAAGAATTTTTTAGATTGTTTAAATGATATGTACAAATTCATGATCTGGAGGTTCTGTCTTAAATAATGATATTGATGATTTTTAAAGTTAATTATAATTCAATATTTGATCTTTTAGATTTAAATTATCCTTTCCAAAATAAATAAGTATGTCTGAAGAAGGTCAACAACAAAATCAGATTTCACAACCACACACCGATGTTCAATTACGAGATGCAATATATATTGGAAAAAAACCATTGATGGCCTATGTTACATCAACACTTATCCAATTAGCAAACCAACCGACAGTAACCATTAAAGCAAGAGGGTTAAGTATTGGCAGAGCAGTAGATGTTTCACAAATTATCTTAAAAAGAATGGAGAATGCAGGCTATACCATTGGCGATGTAAAAATTGGTTCAGAGACCGTTCAATCAGAAGATGGTAGAACTAGAAACGTCTCAACAATAGAAATTGAAATAAAAAGAAGCTAGACTAGTTAGTTAATTTTTTGAAAACTAACATTAATTTTTGTAATTTTTCCTTGAATGTTATTTTCTTTTATTTAAATCAGAATATCAGTATTAGTTTTTACATCTCTTCTGCAACAGATTGTATATAGTTGCATATGGAGAAAATTGCTGCACTTTATCTAGCTCATCTAAACCCATTTACAAAGGCACATCAGGAGATCATAACTAGATTACAGAAAGATTATGTTGTATACGTGTTTCCTGTAAAATTTTTAATAAACGGAAACGAAATCAATACACGTAGTTTCCCATTTACTTATGACATTAGACGTGCAATGATTAGATCCGTTTTTCCAAATGAAACAAAAGTTGTTATTTCACCTAATTATGCCTTCTTTTCACCTTTTCTCAAATATTTACCACCACTTTTTTCACCTTATTCTTGGAAAATAAGAGAGCAGGTTCTAAAGGCAATTAATGAAAAAAAATTCATATCATACACTGGAGATCGAGTTGAGAGATACGCTCTAAAAATCTACAGATTCAAGCCTCTTAAAGCTACTAGACTTCCTATTTCTGCCTCAGAGGTTAAAGAAAGTATTTACAATCAGGCTTTGAACAATAGAAAAAAACCTCAAGATAATAATTGGGAAGAAAAAATACCACCGTCTGTAGTAAAAATTATCAAAGATAATTGGAATGTAGTTGAAAAATTTGCAAATGAAAAGGATGAGACGTTGAAAGTGGTTGGAGTGAAATTTCCCAAAAAGGGTTTTTTGTAAAAACTATACAGAAAACTTTTATTGATTCATTCAAATACGTTCCTTAAAATGAAACACAAGGGAGCTCAATACATATGGTTTGATGGTAGATTCATAGAATGGGAAAATGCGGTTATTCCAATTACTACACATGCATTACACTATGGTACTTCAGTTTTTGAAGGAATTAGAGCCTATTCATCAGATAATAATTTGCATATTTTTAAATTAAAAGAACACATGGAAAGGTTATTACGCTCCGCTTCCATTTATTCAATTAAAATAAATCATACCGTTGATGATTTAATTGATGGCACTACTCAGTTACTGCGTAAGGTAAACATGAGAGAATCGTGTTATATTAGACCACTCTCATTTGTAGCAGTACACGGTATTGATCTGAATGTCAATTTTGAATCTCCAACACACATGGTGATAATTGTATTTCCTTTTCAAAAATATTTTAAAACGGAAGGAATTAGGGTAGGAGTTTCTTCATGGAGAAGAATCCATGATTCTTCAACTCCTCCAATTGCGAAAGCGGGAGGAAATTATCTTAATTCTGTATTAGCAACTCAAGAATGTAAAAGACACGGGTATGATGAAGCTATAATGCTCGATAGAGAGGGGAATGTAAGTGAGGCTCCCGGTGAAAATATTTTTGTCATAAAAAATAACATTATTTCTACTCCAGACATGGGTTCCTCAATTTTAGAAGGAATCACAAGAGATACAATAATCACACTTGCTCAAGATTTAGGGTACTCTATAGTTCAAAGAACAATTTCACGTTCTGAACTTTATACCTCAGATGAGATTTTCTTAACTGGAACAGCAGCAGAAATTATTGGAGTTACTAGCGTAGATGCAAAAAGTATAGGAAATGGAAAAGAAGGTCAAATAACTGAAAGAATAAGAAATACTTACCATCAAATAGCAACAGGTAGTAACAAGAATGAAAAATATAAAGGATGGACTACGGAAGTATGGTAAAAGAAATCAATAGGAATAGAGTTGAAACTCCTAAAAAAACAGAAAATGATACGAACGATAAAAAATTAACTTCTAGTATTGATAAAAACCTTGAACATGGTGGTAATAAGGCAAAGATTGGCATCATCGGAGGAGGCGGATGGGGGAAAAACCACTCTAGAGTACTTCATGATTTTGGCGTATTACGATCCATATGTGATATGGATAAATCTAAAGCACAAGGATTAGCAAATAGGTATAATGTAAATTATTATGTTTCAGTTGATGACATGATCAACACAGAAAATTTGAATGCTTGTTTAGTATGTACTCCAACTAAGACCCACTATCAAGTTTCAAGAAAATTAATGGAGAATGGAATTAATATTTTTGTTGAAAAACCATTATCCTATTCATCCAAAGAATGTGAAGAAATGATAGAGATAGCAAAAAGAAACAAGATCGCGATGACTTGTGGTTATATTGAAAGATTCAATCCAGCAGTTCGGGATGTAAAAAAAATACTTTTTGAAGAAAAATATGGCGAGCTTCTAATGATTGAATTCCATCGAGAAAATAGAATGCCATTACATATTAAAGATGTAGGCATAATATACGATACTGCAGTCCATGATATAGATACGGCTATCTATCTATTTGGTACAAAACCACAAGTTGTGTTCGCTAGGGCTGGAAAAATCTTTCATTCTTTTGAGGATTTCTCTAACATCATGTTAGGTTTTGGAAAAAATAAAGTAGCGGTAATTTCTTCTAATTGGATCACCCCAAAAAAAGTTAGGAAATTCAGCGCTGTTTGTACTGAAGGAATAATCAATGGTGATTTTATAAAACAAGAGATTACTATTGAAGATTCCAATTCAACTATCATTCCACGACGGCCATCTTTGGCTGAACCACTTTCATTAGAATTAAAAAATTTTATAGATGTTATCGAAGGAAAACAAGGTCAACCCGAGGTATCACCACAAGAAGCAACAAATGTAACGAAGATTGCAGAGGCAGCCCTCTTATCCAGTAATACTGGAGCCCCGATATATCTTAATTTAGGTGATTAAAAAGTGAAAAAAAATCTATTAGACATACTTGCGTGTCCAATGGACAAATACTATCCATTAGACTTGATTGAATTTGATATAAAAGAGTTTGACAGTGACAATCTGAACGACAAGAATTCCTCAAACAATGATGAAAATAATAATGATATTCAAAAGAATCCAGAAAATTTATCAAAAGCAAATGTAAATGAAGATAGAGTTATTATAATAATAGAAGGAATTTTGTATTGCAAGAAATGTTCGCGTTTTTATCCTATTATCGACGAAATACCCATCTTGCTTCCAGATGATTTAAGAGAAAAAGAAAAAGAAGTAGCATTTTTAAATAAATGGAAAAATAATATTCCTCAAAAAATTCTACACAATACACATCCGTGGCATTTATAGGTAAATAACATTATTTTCTATACAAAGAAATGAAATTGAATAAAAAAAATAAAAACCTAAAAAATAGTAAAAAAACTAATATTCAAAAAAAAAGTAATTCAAGAATAAATCAAAAAAAAACTACAAAGGATAAAAACATTGAAAAGAGAAAAGATAACAGTAATAATTATAATGAGATTGCTGGTGTGAATAATTATGTATCTAAGAACACTAGAATTGGTAAAAATGTGAAAATATGGCATTTCGCATATGTTGGAGACAAAACAACAATAGGTGATAACGTAATGATTGGATCTCTTGCTCATATTGATTATAATGTTAAAATTGGAAATAATACAAGAATTGAAGGAGCAGTTTATATACCACCTTTAACTGTGATTGGAAATAATGTATTCATCGGTCCAGGTGCAACGTTTACTAATGATCCATATCCTATGAGTCCTAAAATGATAGGAATTGTAGTGGAGGATGGAGCAATAATTGCTTCCAGAGCGGTAATAAAACCCGGGGTTATTATTGGAAAGAATGCTGTTGTCGGTATGGGTGCTGTAGTAACAAAAGATGTACCAGCAGAGACAGTTGTTATTGGAAATCCAGCTAGAATAAAATATTCTAGAAAAGAATATGATCAAAAGAAAACTGACTGGGAGAGTCAAGATAAAAAATAGATGGGTTTTAAAAAAAAGATTAGATTATATTATCTAATTAATATCAATTTAAATTTTATAATAAATTGGATACATATTATAAAAGATAGCAATTTTTCACACTGTCTAATATTTTATTATTCTGCTACTTCACACAGGGGATTTGCTTTTATGATAATTGAATCTGAGCTGTTATGTTGAGATAGCAAATGAAAATCATTTTTTGAACACGCGATAGATATAGTGGTTTTTTCACTAGGATAAGTATCGAGGAAATTAGGACCTTTTCTTTCCACTTCACCTATGTAATCTCTTAACTTTGATTCCAATAGTGTGTACACGTCCATTTTATCACCTCTCATCTCATTCGTATCTAATGTCCATAAAATTGATATTCTGGTTTTACTTGCCTTTAGGCTTTTTTTCTTTAAAATATATCTCACCTTATCAATGAGATTTTTTGTATAACTTTCGATGCTCTTTATTGTTCCATTAACAAGATAAACTAAAGGATTAGAACCGTGTAAAGAGGATTGGATAATTCTTAAATCATGCAAGCCATTTGTTATATCATCTAAATACAAGTCTTTGTAAAAGCCATCAACAATTTGATTATCGATATTATAACCTGTAGAAAATTTGCAGACTTCCAGTACACTTGCAATTCCTGAATAATGACGCAGAATTCTAGATACATAAGTTAATTCAGCAGACAATACATCTATAAAATTAATTTCTTGGTGTGTAAAATTATTTAGAATATTTTCTAAAAAAAGATCTCGCTTAGAATTAAAATTTCCAAGAATGGTGTTAGTTGACAGTATTGGACCTGAATTTATAGGCATATAATAATAATAGATATTTTCTCCAACAGTCATTCCCGTCGTATGTTCTAAAAGATCAATATTTTCTTCATTACCACCTATACCTGTAGGAAGTGTAAATATAATAGAGGTATTGTTGTTAATAGGTTTGATAGCATCAGTAAACTTTGAGGAAATATCAATTTTAACTTCTTGACCAATTTTTCTTATTTTAGGAAAAAAGAAAAGATAAGATGCTGAGGATATTATGTTATCCATAGCATCCAATTCGAGTAATGACTCATCTTCAATCAAATCTGATGCAGATGAATATGTCCTCACTATATCTGGAGTTAGTGAAAAACCCATTTTGGTAGATTCATCAAGAAGCGATACTTTTTGCCCTGCAGATGCCAATGAAGATGCAAATTTATATCCTTCAGTACTTAGTCCATAAACTACAACATTTGGAAAAGAGGGCAATTTAACAATCAGATATAGAAAAGTTCTCCTTACTAAAGTTATTCCTTCTTTTTAGCTAATAATTATATAGAAGAAGATTCAATTGATGTTTATCACTTGAATACCATCCAAAAATAGAAAGGAAAGTATATTCATGTAGAATAATTTGAAGTTACAGTATTGAGGATCTGGTTTGATATACTTACACCAAAACAAATTATGTTTTTTAAATATTTTGTTGAAAGATTAAAAAAAGATAATCACGATATACTATGTACAGGAAGAGATTACAGAGAAGCAAAAGAATTAGCATTATTAAAAAAAATCAATATCAAGAGCATAGGGAAACATGGTGGAGATAACAAATTCGAAAAATTAAATGCTAGTACAGAACGAGCTTATCTATTATCTGAAATAATAAATTCTTTTAATCCAAATTTAACCGTCTCATTTTCATCACCGGAAGCAGCAAGAGTATCATTTGGACTTGGAATCAAACATTTCATCTTTAATGACTCACCTCATGCCACCGCCGTAGCAAAATTAACAATACCTTTAGTTGATAGATTATTTTGTCCTTGGGTGATACCATTTAAAGAGTGGACTAAATTTGGTTTAGAGAAAGATAAGATAACAAGATACAGAGCTCTGGATCCAATTGTTTGGGTAAAAAAAGAATTAGAAAATATAAATAATCAAGAAGTAATAAAAATAAAAAAATCCCTAAATATTGAAGAAGGAAAAAAAGTAATATTAATCAGACCCGAAGAAATAAAAGCTTCTTATATTGCGGATAAAAAACTTAAGAATTCAATTGAAGTAATTGAGAAAATAGTAAACAACTTTTCCGATAAATATAACATCTTGATTCTTGCTAGATACAAAGACCAAATAGATTTTTACAAGGAACGATTTGAAAAAAAAATTGGTACCAAAGTCATCGAAACAGTAACTGATGGAATGTTATTGTTAAGGATTGCTGATCTGTTTATAGGTGCTGGAGGTACGATGAGTGCTGAAGCCGCATTAATAGGTAAACCTGTTATTTCTATAACCCCTATTAATTTTCATGTTGAAAATTACCTTATTAAAACTGGTTTAATTAAAAAAATCAGTAATTCAAATACTCTAAATAAATATATAAAAAATATCCTTTCTACAGAAGCACAAAGTATAAACGAGAAAAAATCCACTTTTACCAATAGCATATCACAACAAGACCAAATAAATAAAATTTCTCAAACTATTACTTCCAATATGGAGGACCCAATAGAAGTATTTAAAAAATTTCTTTTAGATCCATAACATTATAATTCAAGTAATTTGTACGAAATTATGCCCGGAAGCCCGGTGGAGGAAGTATTATTTTCCGCCGATTGTAGCGGCCAAGCATAAAGGCCTTTGGAGCCTTTGACCCCAGTTCGAATCTGGGCCGGGCTAAATAACTAGAATATGTTGGTAGTGTAAATTAATAATCGTCATTAATTGATATTAAAAAGAAAAATTTTGCTGGAATTGATTCAACTTACAATGATTTGATTATAAAACTAGATCAATATTTGTTATTATCGCCTATTGCATTTAAAATTGCATTATCCAAATTTTTAGAGACTGTTAATAAAAAATCTTTTCTGTCTTTTAAAACTTTGTCGTAGGTTAAAATTGATTGCTGAATTGATTTTATCATATCATTTTGATGAAATGGGTTTGGTGACCCCAATGAATTTCGTAATAATATTGATTTTTCAGGTTTAATGTCTTTAATAATAGTCATCAATTCATCAATATTTATTTTAATTTGTGTAGAAGATAATATTTTATTTACTTCCGCTTGTGGTATTTTATCAAGAGTAATATTTTTATTAGAAATTGCATATTGTACCAATTGGCCAATTAATTTGTGTACTTTTCTAAATGGTATATTATATTTAATAACAATTTGCTCAGCTATATCAAGAGATACTCCATAGTTTTTCTTTATAGAGTTTAAAGCATTTGTCTTATTTACTTGGAATGTATCAATAATACCTTTCATTACATTTAGAGAATCTTTAACTATTTTAGAGGAATTCCATATTAATGGTTTGAAGTCTTGTAAATCGCGATTATAACCTGAAGGGAGATTTTTTATTATCGAAAGCGACGAAATGAGCATCCCTATGACAATTGAATTTCTCGATCTAAGTATTTCAAGTGGATCTGGATTTTTTTTTTGTGGCATTACACTTGAAGTAGAACTATATTTATCAGAGAGTTCAATATAATTAAATTCAGAAGTAGACCACAAAATGAAATCTTCAGCCATTCTGCTCAATGAAGTCATTAAAATTGAAAGATATGACAAGTACTCGATAAATGAGTCTCGTGAGCTGGTGGCGTCTATGGAGTTTTCTATTAACCCTTGAAATCCCAAAATGGAGGCAGTATAATTTCTATCTATTGGTATCCCTGTTCCACCAATAGCACATGCTCCGAGAGGCGATAAATTAATTTTATCAAAAGAGGAACTTATTCTAGCCAAATCTCTCAATAGATTAAAACAATATGATAAAAGATAATGAGAAATTGTTCCTATTTGTGCTTGTTGTAAATGTGTATATAATGAGATTAATGTATCATTGTATTCTCTTGCTCGTACAATCAATGACTGAATTAAGCTTATAAGATACCCAGAAATATCAATAATGTCATCTCTCAATTTCATTCTTAAATCTAAAACAACTTGGTCATTTCTTGAACGTCCAGTATGTATTTTTCCACCGATATCTATTCCAATATCTTGAATAACTATAGATTCAATTTGTTCATGTATATCTTCGAATGATAATTCATGTGAAATTATGTACTGGATTACTCCTTCATTTTTTGATTGATTTTTAATTTTATTCAAAGAGCTTAGAATTTTGGAGAGTTCTTCAGAAGTTAATATACCAACTTTATTTAACATTAAACAATGAGCTTGGGTTCCTAAAATATCATAGTAAAAAATATTGACATCTTCACGAAGAGAAGAAAGAAAATTTAAAACATCTTTATCTAAATCTTCTTTTTGTCTAGAGCGATACAAAATATTATTCACAGTGATTTACAAAATTATATAATATATTCATTTATTCTTTCAAAAAGTCAATGT
This sequence comes from Nitrososphaerales archaeon, assembly GCA_032155045.1. Classification (GTDB taxonomy): domain Archaea; phylum Thermoproteota; class Nitrososphaeria; order Nitrososphaerales; family Nitrososphaeraceae; genus TH1177. The sequence goes on along the minus strand of JALDXL010000006.1, from coordinate 22,377 downwards.
GAAATTTGGTCATCTTATTAGGCATAATATCAATAAATAGTTAAATATGGTTTTTGATTATTTTATGTGATGTCTCAAGATATTCAACAAACCAGGAGACTAATTTTTGATGAATTATCTAAGATAGTAGATCCGGAAATAGGCGTATCAATAATGGAGTTAGAATTGGTCGATAAGGTAGATATTGAAGATAAAGATGTGAATGTTGATTTGCATTTAACTAGTCCTTTTTGTCCAGCAGTATTTGGCTTTAAAATTGCTCAAGATGTAAGGGATAATATTTACAGGATAGAAGGTATTGAAAAGGTAAAGATAAATGTTAGTAACCATTTTATGGCAGAAGCTATTAACAAACAGGTAAACGAGAGTAAATACCCTTCAAAAAACCAACAAAATGGAGAAAAATTAGAAGAATCTGATAACAATAATTAAATAAATTAAAAATCATCCCGCTTAGATAGCAGCAATTATAATTGATTTTATTTTATTTTTATTAAATAAAATATTAATGAGAGTTATATCAGCAAAAAAAAAAATAAGTTGTCTAAAAATTAGTCCTTGGTCTCTTCTTTTTCATTTTCATAATTGATATCTGTTGTAATTATTCTCTCTTGAAGTTTTGCAATTTTTTTCTCGTTATTTGAGAGACCTAATAGATGGCCCCTTAAAAGCTGTATTCCCAATGCAGGGTCTACCCCTTTAGGACAAACATTACTGCAAGAGCCTGCGAAATGACATCTCCATATTCCATGGTTGGTATCGATTACTTTTAGTCTATTAGACTTGTCTGTATCTCGAGAATCAGCAAAATATCTATAAGCTTGAGACAAAGCTTGCGGTCCAGGAAATTTGAGATCTGTTGCTACTGTAGGACAAGCAGAATAGCATAAACCACAACGTATACAATATGAGAATTGAAGAAAATTATCTACGTCTTGAGGAGATTGAACAAATTCAGAATTTTCATTTATATTCTCAATATCTGCCTTTTTATTTTGTATAAAAGGCATTATACTTCGATGATGTTCAAAGAATCGTGAAAAATCAGTAACTAAATCCCTAATATATGCGAAATTAGGTAATGGCTCACATGTGATTGTGTCAGTATTTAGATCATCTATTTTCGTATAGCAGGCTAATCTTGGAATACCATTAATCTTCATTCCACAAGATCCGCATGAAGCCATCCTACAGGAGTAACGAATTCCAATACTGCTATCTTGATAACTTTTAGCATCCAATAAAGCATCTAATACAGTAGTCCATCTCTTTACTGGAACATTAAATTCGTCGAAATGAGGAATGTCTTCAGGATCTTTAATAGCATTGATTCTAAAAATTCGAAGTTTAACAGAGCTTTTTGTAGGTGATGGTGATGTTGAGATCGTGTTTGACTCTTTTCCTGATAGTCCCTTCTCTAATAAATTTTTTTTATTGTTTTTTTTAAATATATTCATATTAAATATCATCTAATTTAACTTAAGGAAAACCCATTGGCAATTATTATTGTTCGAGTTCCGTATGCTATTATTCCTATTAATCCTAGTATCACAATAATATTTACTGCTTTTTCCCATATTTCATTCTGTCGTAATTCTAATAATATAACACGAAGACCGTTAAAACCATGAATAGCTATTAATATTAATATAGATTCTAACAGTAAAGCGTAAAAGATATTTTTATAATTTAATATAACATTGTCAAATTCAAGAGACATGTTAAATGGCATTATTAACCTCATCAGTATGTGAATAGCAACAACGAATAATGCACACACACCAGTAATGTAGTGAATTTTCATTATCTGACTTTCTCTTAGTATAGTGAAACTAGTGAATCTACGATATCTCTTATTTTTATTATTTAGATTGAAGTCAGTCATTTTTTGTCATTCATTCTCCACCGAAAAGAACATTTGCTCCGTAAAGCATTGCGACAGCAGTCAAAATAAATGCAATCCACAAGCCAGACCGTTGTCTATTGTTGACAGATGAGGGATCATACGGATAATCTGGTCTACCAGGTTTCCCTAGACCTTGACCAGAATGAGTAAATATTAATCTGATTCCATTTATTGTATGAAAAGTACTTGCACCTATTACTAATAGTAAGAACAAATGACCACCAACAGTTTGTGTCATCTCTAACATTGCGGCCCACGCATCGGGACCATTTACTAGAGAGCTAGTTTCATATACATGCCCTATAAAATACACTAGGAGAAAAATACCTGTTAATCTTTGAAACCAATAGGAAACTCTTTCCCATCCATATTTGATAGGATTGAGCCACCCTCTAAGTCCTTCTCTATTAAGTCTTTGATAGTTATTATTATTTTGGCTGTCAATATTTTCATCACGATCATTTTTTTGCTCCTTAATTCTATTTGCAAAAGAAGTCATTTCAATACTTCCTCTCCACAGGCCCGTATCTAGTAAATATTATTGGATGCCAAGACATTATTGGTTCGTTTTCAGAATTATAATAAGCTAATGTATGTTTTAAAAAATTCACATCATCTCTTTTAGGATAATCTATTCTTGAATGTGCTCCTCTTGATTCTTTTCTATTAATAGCTCCCATTAAAACTACTTCGGCAGTTCGCAACATAGCATCAATCTCCATTACATTAGTAAAATTAGTATTATATTCCTTTGATTGGTCATCAACATGTTTCCATGTAGAAACTTTCAATTCTCTTATCTTTTTTAATCCTTCTATCAACTTATCTTCTGATCTAAATACATAGGATTTTTCATCCATTGTATCAGTCAATTCTTTTCTAACCTCATAGGGATTTACTTCCCCTCTTCCTCTAAAAATTCCATCAAAAATCCTTTTTTCTTCCATACGGACTTGATCGTTGGAAATATTTATAGAGTTCCCCTTTTTCTCTATTGCGAATTGGGCTGCTTGTTCCCCTGTTATTTTACCCCAAACAATACATTCAGATGTTGAATTTGCACCGAGTCGATTTGCCCCATGTAAACTATTGCATGCAGCTTCACCAGCAGCCCATAAACCTCCGAGTTCAGTTTTTCCATCAATATCAGTATGAATTCCTCCCATCATATAATGACAAACAGGTCTAATTTCGATTGGTTCGCTAATTACATCAACCCCTGAAAATTTTATCCCGATTTCTCGAATTCCGGCCAGTCGTTCTTTAATCTTTTCATCACCCAGATGTGTTAAATCTAATTTTAAACAATCATATCCAGACTCATGCTTAAATCCTCTACCCTCTTGTATTTCTCTTATCATTGACCTAGATACCACATCTCTGGGAGCAAGCTCGAGTTTTCCAGGAGCATAGTTTTTCATAAACCGTTCTTTTTGATTATTGATAAGATAGCCTCCTTCTCCACGTGCTCCTTCTGTTATCAATATTCCAGAAGGTAAGATACCAGTAGGATGGAATTGTACAAATTCCATATCTTTCATAGCTAAGCCTGCTCTGTACGCCATATCAATACCATCTGGCGTTGACGAATAGGCATAAGTAGAGAAGCTATATATTCTTCCAGCGCCTCCGGTACAAATAATTCCTGCCGGAGATTTTATTGTCACAAAATTACCATTTTTCATTTCAATCGCTGTTACTCCCTTAAAGAGATTATCTTCTTTGAGAATACTTGTGCAATACCATTCGTTGTAAAAATTAATATTATCGTATTTTTGGCAAGTATCATATAAAGTCTGCATCTCATAAAATCCAACTTTATCTTGTGCAAAGGTAGCACGAGGAAAAGAATAACCACCAAATTTTCTCTGACCTATGCGACCATCTTCTCTCCGAGACCAAGGCATACCCCAATGATCTAATTGGTAAATTTCATGAGGAATACTTCTCACCAATTTTTCAGCTACGTTCTGATCAGCTAAAAAATCGCTCCCCTTTATTGTATCGTATATATGAGATTCTTGATTGTCACCTTCATCTTCAAATAAAACAGCGGCAGTTCCTCCTTCTGCAGATACTGAATGCGAACGCATTACTTGAACTTTTGAGAATACACCGATACTAATATTGTTCTTACCATAGGCAGCTGCAGCTATTGCAGCTCTCAGACCTGCCAATCCTGATCCAATAATCACAACATCGTGTTGAATTGATTCTGTCACTAATTGTACCCCAAAAACGAGTAATCAGATAATACAAATATACTTTATTATTAATTCATGATAAGATCTCAGCAGCGTATTTTACAATTATCAATACGTAAATTATATTGAAAGAAATGGTGAGGAAATAGGACATAAAGGCATATTTGACACCAAAATTAAAAAAACATACCCTAAAATAATAATAAAAAATTGAACGCAAAGCTTTTGCATTTATTATATATATCTATAATTAAATATCGTATTATGGTCATACAATATTCTAAAAGAGTTTTTTTTGCGCCTAACACATCTGATCAAGAATTAATAGACAAAGCTAAAAAGACGCTTGGGTTTCAGGGTATAAATGAAAAAGATATACAGATTAATTATAACACTAATGAACTAGATGAAGGAGACATTTATATCAGTTACGACCCACCGGATTTGGTAATACGAGCTGTTTATCAAAAAAAAACCAGTGGAATTATAAAGATGAAAAGTATTGCAATGATAAAATTATAATAATTGCGACAGTTTTTTATCTAAATCTTTGATATTAACAACTATCTCTTTGCCATCTTTCATGTTTCTAATGATCACCTTATTCATTGATATTTCTTCTGGCCCAACAATAATAGCCAAGAAAGCCTCTTTGGATGACGCATCATAGAGTTGTTTTTTAAGCGATCTGTTAGATATATCGTATTCCGTAGCAAATCCATTTTTTCTCAAATTACTTATAATTGAAACAGTCTGATTCCTGACTGATTCGCTGCTGTTTGCAATATAAACAATTTTTTTATATTTTGATGGTAGTTTTTTATGATACTGTAATGCTAGGATTATTCTTTCGACACCCCCAGCTGCACCTACTGCGCCTAAATCTGGCCGATCAAAAATAGAAGGCAGTTTATCGTATCTTCCACCTCCCAGTAGAGAACCAGTATTGGAATGCTTGTCAAAAACCTCAAATACAATTCCTGAATAGTAGTCCAATCCACGTACTATTCCTAGATTTACTTTTTTGTTGCTAATATTTCTAAAATCGAGTGAGAGGAATAAATTTTGGAGATGTGCAATACTTTTGAGAACCTTTATTTTTTCATGAGATACAAGTTCCTCTATATTACCAGTAAAAGAACAAATTTCCAAGATGTCTTCAAGTATAGTGGTATCGAAAATATCTTTATATTCAGCACATACCTGTTTTATTCCTTTTTTTGGAACTTTATCAATAGCTCTAAATAAATCGCCAATAGAATTTTCATCGACTATACCATATTTTGTTTTAAGATATTCTTCAATAATTCTCCTATCATTTATTTCAATAGTAACGTCAAGATCCAGTTTGCTAAAAAAATTTGAAACAAATTCAATAACTTCTGCTTCGGTTTCAGGATTAAAATTATCGTAAACTTCTATATCCCATTGATGAAAATATCGATATCTACCTGCTTGTGGCTCGTCATATCTGAATACGCCACCAAAATTTGCTAACTTTATCGGTATTCGTAATTCTCTTTTTCCCACAGCGAATCTAGTTATGCCTACTGTTAGGTCATAACGCAAGGCGATATCACGTCCTGCTTTGTCTTTGAAATTATAAATCTCATTTATTATGGACTTTCCGCTTTTCGCTTCTAGTGTTGATAGTGATTCAAGGGGGGATGGTTCAATAATGTTAAAATTAAAACAATCAATAGTATCATAAAATTTTGTTCTAACATATTCTAAATTTTGCATATCTTGATGAGATAAATCTCTCATTCCACGTGGTAATTCTGGTTTCACAGTAAAAATTCGAAAATGTTGGAATTTAGATTTTCCGTTTTTTTCCATATTTTTATAAATAGTAAAGCAACGAGTTGAAATTAGGAAAGAAGAAATGGCAAATGCTAAAGAGAACAATTTTAGGTATCTAGACCACATGACAGATCTTGTTGTAGAAGCTTATGGAAGTACATTAAAAGAACTATTTAGTAATTCTGCCATAGCAGTAGTTAATGCCATGTTTGATATAACTAAGGTAGAAGCAACTGATTCTATCGAGATCATTTCTGAAGGATATGATTTTAAAAGTTTACTCTACGATTGGATAGAGAAAGTAATATTATCGATATATATAGATAAACTTATCATAACAGACTTTAACTCCCTATCATTTTCAAAAAGATACCAGTCGGATACAAATGATAATAATAAAAAAAATAAAAAATTACTGACTAAAGAAGAGGAAGAACAGATTATATCAAAAGATAATCATGGTGTAATCACTAAAAATGAGAACATAGAAGATAATGTAATTTTTGTACTTGAAGGTATTGGTATCGGGGAAAAAATCGATTTGAACAAACATGGGTACAAAGTTGAATTAAAATCTATAACTTATCACGAGATGGAAATAAAAAGAAACAGTGATGGGATTTACACTACAAAATTCTTGGTTGACCTATGATGATAATAAACTAATTTGCTAGTATTTTGTATATTTGTATTCAACAAATCGTTATTAAATAAAGGATAAATAGAAATACCTTTTGCAATAAGAATATTGTAGTAATTTGATTATTGAAATTTCGGAGGAAAATTTTGAAAGATCTATAAATGATAATAAACCTATTCTTATCGACTTTTGGGCTACTTGGTGCGGTCCGTGTAAATTTATGCTGCCTGTATTTGACAAACTCGCAAAAAAATATTCCGACAAACTTAATTTTGGAAGACTCAATGTGGACGACTATCAATCAATTGCTGTAAAATACGATGTTTATGCTATTCCTACTTTCATTATATTTTCAGGAGGAAAGATTATGGAAAGGGCTGTAGGAGCAGTAGGAGAAAAAGGGTTAGAAAATATCCTTGAAAAAATAAAATATTAGGATGATACTTTTTTTCCAATTTTAATAGTTGACTTTAATAAAGTATGTTATTTTGACTTTTTTAATTGATATATCATCTAAATTATTAGTCTAAATAGAACTGTAAATTGTCAATTATCTTTTTAATTTGTATTGTTGTTTGAAAACCTATTATTTGATTAACTATCTCAATAATATAATATCGCTAATAGATTTTTTTTATAGTTTGTTTTGTAAGTAGTTAAACAAAATTTGAACGAAATTAGATATAACCAAAAGCTGGATCAGATTTCCTTTTTGATTCCAAAATAAAGTCAAATATTTTTTTTTCCTCTTCGTTAAGTCTATGCAAAAATCTCTCAATTAATAATTTTGCTTGTCTGCTGTTTAAATCAGTAAAAAATACATCCCCTTCATTAATTTGTCTCCCTATTGTTGGTCCACGTATTGATACTGCAACTTGCATGCCTTTTGTAGCTTGCTCAAGATTTTTCCCTTTATCTTGAATTTGGTGAATTACACCTACTTTTGTACCATTCTCGTTTATTATATGGATTTTCTGTCTCAACTTTCCTTCAATTATCTCAGCACCAAATACAGCAGGATCATTTCTTCTAAATACAAAACCTTTTAGGAATTGGATTTTACAAATTGAGGGTATTTCATTGAATATAATAGAATCAGCGTGTTCTTTCTGATAATTAACCCAATCAGTGTAATTTCTTACTAGGTTATAAATTATAGGTTCATTAAAAATTTGTAATTGTCTTTCTGTCGATTCTTTTTTAGCATCTTCTAAAACCTTAACATTGAAGCCTAAAACAACTCCAAGATATCTATCTTTGTCTCTAACTGCAGAGGAAGCCAAAACATCCCTCCTTGTTATATTTCCTATATCAGCAGTTTGAATTGGAATATTTTCTTTTTTTAACATATCAATTATAGCTTCAAGTGAACCTATGGTATCGCATTTTAGAATTACACCCAAAGAATTGGTATTATTGATAAAAGTATCTTTAACCTCGGATTCAATAAGATGTCTTATTTTCGTTTCATCTTCCTTGTTTTTTAGAACATACAAAGGGCTTCCAGCGAGTATCCCTTCTAAATCAGGAGAAATTATTTTCAGACCTGCTGCGGAAATTACCTCATTCACTGATCTGAATTTATCTCTAGGATCACGCATTTCATCTAACGGTTTTGGAAGTAATAATGCTTTAACTTTGGTTAGTATTATTTCATCTCTTTTTGCAGCCATAATCATATCCCCTTGTTTTATAGTTCCGTCTAATAGTATCATATTAGCAGAAGGTCCCAGTCCTTGTTCCTCTTTAATTTCCAAAATTATCCCTCGTACATAGTCATCACGTCTTTCTAATCTTTTTTTCAAGTATTGTTGGGTTAATCCTACTAAAACAGTCATTAATTCAGGTATACCAACCCCAGAAACAGCACTGATTGGAACTATAGCTAATTCTTTATCAAATTCTTTGATACGCCAAAATGCTTCTGAAGTAAACCCCATTCGTGATAATGAGCCAACTACAGTGTAAATTTTTTCATCTAAGAGAGTAACAATATCTGAATCTTGTTTTTTTATCTCTTCTGTTATAAACGTTAAATTTGTACTACTAGAAGCTGTTGTTGTTTTTGTTGTAATTGTTTTATTTTGTTTTTTCTTGGCAACATATAAATCGCCTTTCTTTTTCCCTTTCCATCCAGACAACATATCCACTTTATTTAAGGCTACAACAAATGGAACTTTTCTCTTTTTTAGAATATCGATACTTTCTATTGTTTGCGGTTCAAAACCTTTGTTAACGTCTGTAACTACTATAGCTATATCTGCAGCAGATCCCCCTCTACTTCTTAAATTAGCAAAAACTTCATGCCCAGGGGTATCAATAAATAATAATCCAGGAATTTGTTCATCTGTTTTGGTAAGTCTTTCATATAAAACTCCAGTGATTTGTTTAATAGTATCAATAGGAAAAAAACTAGCGCCAATATGCTGAGTTATCCCTCCAGCTTCCCTAGCTTGTACACCAGTACCTCTAATCTTATCCAATAAAGAGGTTTTTCCTGAGTCTACATGACCCAATACAACTACTACTGGCTGTCTTAATGTCACGTGAATACTACTTACTTAAAAATGACTCTGGACTCTTTTATGAAGCTTTCATATGAATCAGAAGCATGTATAATATTGTTAGTAATGCCAAGACCATAATCCCCTCTGATCGTACCTGGTTGAGCATCACAGGAACGAGTTGCACCAATCAATAGTCTTACAGTATTAATTGCATTATCTCCTTCTATAACACATGCAACAACTTTGGAAGACGAGATAAAAGTAACAAGTTCATTGAAAAATGGTTTATTTTTATGTGCAGAATAAAATTCTTCTGCCTTATCCTTCGTAAAATTATATGATTTAAGTTCTTTAATAATAAAACCTTTATTTTCGAATCTTGCAAGAATTGAACCGGTAAGTTTTCGTTCAAAAGCGTCTGGTTTCAAAACAATTAACGTTTGCTCAGTCATTATTATATTTCACCTATTAAATTAAGATTTGGAAATCTTTAGTCCGCCTTTTACGTATTTGTTCGTCCATTTCATTTTTCTAGGATCTCTTTTTAATTTTCTGTGATTTTTTTTACATTTATTAGAACAAGTCCACTGAATAGATCCATCATTTTTCACCAACATAATACCACGAGCAGAAGAAATATGTTGTCCACAAAAAATGCAATTACGTAAAGAACTAGCTGTTTTACTCATTTCAAATTAAACCTACATTATTTTCTCTGTTTATATATTTATTTTTTTGATTACTTGATCTTTCTTGCTTCCCTTTCTGTTTCACGAAGCATCAAAATATCATTCATCCTAACAGAGCCCTTTACATTTCTAGTTAAAATTCTTCCTTTATCTTTTCCTTCTAAAACTTTAACTCTTACTTGAATTACTTCTCCAGCAATACCTGTCCGACCTACTATCTGAATTACTTCAGCAGGTACTACTTTCTCTTCTACTGTTTTACTCATATATTAAACACCAAATTTTTATTCTTTTGGACCTGTTGATTTTTCATTTTTATTTTTTGTCGAATTTACGATCTCATCTAATATGTGTTGTGATTCACCTGCATCAATAATTGTGGCAGCTGCCGAACCAACACTTATGCCCATAGCTTCCCCTAATTGTTGTTTACTAGGAACAAAAACATAAGGAGCATTTCTCTCCTCACATATAATTGGAAGATGAGCAACTACTTCTGGAGGTTCGACATCTTCAGCAATAATTGCTAATTTGCTTACACCTCGTTCAACAGCTTTAGTTGTTTCATTCGTACCTTTTTTAATTTTGCCACTATCTTTGGCAATTCTTACGGCTTCATAAATTGCACTTACCAAGTCCTGTGGTACTTCAAATTTAACATAATATGGTTTACTCATTATTTAATATCACCCTGTGGGATCATCCATTTTTTTACAAAATAAAGACTATTAAAATGTTACCTCTTTATTATGATTTTATATAATGCTAAAACTAATCGAAACTACAAAAAAGATAATCCCATTCATATATTTATTTAATTTTAAAACGATCAAAAACCCATTATCAGAAAAAAAGAACAAAGTAGATATATAAAATTCCTATTTCTTATCAGTTTTTTTTATAAATAAAGCAATTTAATAAATAATCAGGGATACTTTTCGAGTTTATTTTAAGAATATTTTCCGGACTCGTTATTATGCTACTATCGATAAATTTTTATTGATATTGAATACGGTTTGGAGCTATCTTGCTGTGGAATTCCAAAGGGTTAACCTTAAATAATTATATAAAATAATAAATACAGAATTTGAATAGGACAATTATAGATATCATAAATAACAACAAAAAAGTGTCAAGAATATCATGCCTTTTTAGTATGGAATGGTAGTAGAATATACATGAATGTAAACAAGATTTGTTTTAATTAAGGTAGATTGCTATAATGAAAGCACAAATTAGACGAAACATTTACAATAATTCTAAGACACCCCAAAAGTCGAAAAATAAAAACTTTGACTATAATAAACCTGTTGGTAAGTGTATGATTTGTTACACATTATCAGGATGGCATTGTTATGATTGTGGCAACGATTATTGTCAGAATCATTTTCATATTCACAAAGAAACAAATCAATGCATATAAAAAAATTGGTATCATTTTAAATCTTAGGATGAAAGGATTGCAATTATAAGATCATCAAATTTATACAGAGGCAAAGTATTAATGTAAGATTTATTTCATAACATTTTTCAATTTTTATAATTTAAATTAATTATATTACTCCTCAATAATAGTGCCAACAATCTTTTTTCTTAAAATGTTTTCAAAAGTTAGAATAGATTTTAAACTATTACTAGATTAGAAAAATGAAATATAACCTAATAGTTTTCTTTTTCTAGTTATTAACTAATAAGTTTCTATTTGTAACAATTTTACACTATATATTACGATTTTACTAATTGATGTTATGGAAATGATAATTTCTTATAGAAAACTCAATTTTGATATAGAGAAGTTAACGTTTAAAAAACTCTAATTGTTTTCGTTATTTTCTAACCTAGTAGTTTGAAAAACACATACATTTAATTTTTATTTAAATAAATACCAATTTCTTTCAGAAACCCATCTTCAAATTTTTGATTAATATTTAATATTTTTTGGAGATAGTTAAGAGGGTTATCCATATCTTTAACTAAATAAATTTATTTTATAGCAATGGATAATGAATTGAATTGAAGTTTGTTTTTAATTAAAAATAGAGTTTGGATTTGTTTTTGTAATAATAATGCGGGAGGTGGGATTTGAACCCACGAATCCCTGAGGAACAGGGTTGTAGGAAATTAATTCCAGAGCTGATGACCAATCTAAGTATTAACTTCATTCTAAGCATCGCACTGCTTTCCCTCGAAAGGTTAAGAGCAGACCTGCGCCGTTGGCCGGGCTTGGCAACCCCCGCACATTAAAAATACAATTTATAACAGCCAAATTTATCTATTCTTAAATTAATGTATTATGATATTCAAAGTGGAAGGAAAAGAACCTCATAAAAGATTATTTGGAACTAATGGTGTCAGGGGAATATATGGAAAAGAGTTAACATTTCCTCTTGTTATAGACTTGATATATTCTTTAGCTACCTACTATAAGAACGGCCCTATCATTGTAGGATTTGACGGAAGAAATTCAAGTCCTTTACTATCAAATATTGTAACAGCCGTACTAAATTCTGGCGGTCTGGATGTAATAATGGCCGGTCAACTACCAACTCCTTGTCTGCAATTTGCTATTAAATTAAAAAAATTACAAGGAGGAATAATGATTACGGCTTCTCACAATCCTCCTGAATACAATGGAATCAAACCATCTGCTAATGACGGAGTAGAAATCTCGAGAGAAGAGGAAATAAAGGTTGAAGAGATTTATTATAGCAAAAAATTTTCGAAGATAGATGGAACAAACCTTACTTTCTCTGATGAAAATATTATTAATGAGTATATTGAACGAGTCTTATCTTTATTAGACGTCGAAAAGATCAAAGCTCGATCTTTTAAGGTTGTAATGGATTTAGGAAACGGTGTTCAATCTTTAGTTGCCCCATATTTGTTAAAAAAATTAGGCTGCCAAGTTTATACAATTAATAGCAATATTGATGGCGATTTCCCTGGAAGAGGTCCTGAACCAACAGTAGATAATTTAGGTGTTTTATCTAACATGGTAAGAGACTTGAATGCAGATTTTGGTGTAGCTTATGACGGAGATGGAGATAGAAGTATATTTTGCGATGAAAAAGGGATAATTCACCCTGGCGATAAAACTGCCGCTGCCCTTGTGAAGTATTTAATAAATAGCAAAGACAGAGGTGCAGAAATTGTATGTCCCGTTAATACAACTATGAATGTTCAACTTGCTGCAAATGAGGGAAATTCAAATGTAATTTATACAAAAGTAGGAAGTGTAGAAGTTTCCCGTGAGATGGTTAAAAGAAATTCTCTTATAGGTTTGGAAGAAAATGGAGGATTCATGTACGGAAAACTGAATCAAGTCAGAGACGGAGCAATGACTACTGGACTGGTATTAGATATGCTTACGAATTTTTCATTTTCTGAGAAAAAAAATTCAACTTTTTCTGATATCCTTGGATCTTTAAAAAATCTGGCTCAATTCAAAACCAAATTTAAATCACCTTCTAAAGAAATGGCAAATACAATTGTTACCAAATGCTTAGAACATGGATCACCACAAAAGATCGAAAATTTAGACGGTATCAAAATTTGGATTGACGAAGAATCATGGATAATGATTAGACCAAGTGGAACGGAACCTTTGATAAGAATGTATGGTGAGTCAACTTCCCAAACATTATTGGATTCCAAAGTAAGAGAATATACTAGGATAATTGAAAGTTTATTATCGTAAAAAAGCCTCAAAAAATATAAAATATATCTTCAAAAAAGAATCATAAAATAGATTTGAGATCAAAAAATAAAACACGTATAACTAAGAAAACTCTTATCGAAATAACTGTCATAGGAAAGGATAGAAAAGGAGTTGTAGCTGAAATTACCAATTTTATCTTTAGGAATTATGGAAATATTGAAAAAATAAATCAAAATGTTATAAAAGGTCTTTTTGGTATGCAACTTGAAGCATCATTCAATAATAAGAATATTGACAAGTTTAAACTAGATAATGGACTTCGAGAACTTGCAGAAAATTTAAAAATGGAGATCAAAGTTCATTATCAAGAGCCAAACCGGTTAAGTAATATTGCTATTCTTGTAAGTAATGAAGATCATTGTTTACTAAAAATACTTGAATCATATAATAAAAAAGAACTTAAAACAAAAATCCCATTAATAATAGGAAGTTCCAATACATTAAAACCAATAGCTGTAAAGTATAAAATCCCTTTTCATTTGATTGATCATAAAGATCAAATAGAAGCAGAAAGACAAATTCTGAAGTTATTTGAAGAGTATAATATAGACATGGTTATTCTCGCTCGATATATGAGAATTCTTACACCTAATTTCGTATGGAGGTATCCTAATAAAATTATAAACATCCATCCATCATTACTACCAGCTTTTCCTGGAGCCTATGCATATGTTCAAGCATATGAAAGAGGAGCAAAAATCGTCGGATGTACCTCCCATTTTGTAACTGAAGATTTGGATCAAGGACCGATTATCTGTCAAAAATCCTTCAATGTTTTGGCAAAAGACAATATTGATACGATCAAAAGTAAAGGACGAAAACTAGAAAGTTCCACTCTGCTTGAAGCTTTAAAATTGTCTTTGGAGGGCAAACTCGAGATATATTGGGGAAAGGTTCACATAAAAAACAAGAAAATAGGCAAAACCTAAACTAAAAAAAGGTGTAAATCCTTTTTCATTTTTTTGGGCGTAGTAGTGAAAAGATATTATTGCGGAAATAAATTTAACAACACAGAATAAAGATAAAAGTCTAAGAATAAAATGTAAATATAGATAATTTTTGATAATGAATAGCATTTACAGATTATCAAATCGAGACATAGAACAATGGAAAAAGAAGACAGACGATGTGATTATTCCTATAGGTTCATTAGAGCAACATGGAGATCACCTTCCAGTATCAACTGATTCAATCATAATCGAATATTTAGCTAAAAAAGTTTCGGAAAAAATCGATAGCTTGTTATTTCCAACAATACCTTTTGGTATCTCTTTTGAACATGAACCTTTATTTAATATTTCATTATCTCATCATACTTATTCCAATTTTCTCAGCGAAGTTTGTATATCACTTGTAAAATATGGAATAAAAAATATAACAATATTAAATGGTCATCACGGTAATATCGGATGCTTGTATTATATCTCCCAGAATGTTAATGATAAAATTGCTTCGAATGCAAACATAAATTTTATCAATTACTGGAATTTATTAGAGGCTTTTGATCATGCAGGAGAAATAGAGACATCTCTTTTATTAGCTATAAATTCAAAATTAGTAAAAATGAAAAGGGCGAAAGCAAATACCAAAGAAATTGTTGGTTCAAAAATTGCTTACACTAGTTTAACAAGTCGTCCTGGGTCTTTTCCGAAAATAACAGGAAATGGAGTCTGGGGTGATCCATCGAACTCTTCAATATCAAAGGGAAGATTAATGTTGGAAAATCTGACCAAAAGTATTGTAGAGATTATTAATGAATTTAAGAAAGTCAATTAATTTTATTAGATGTCTTCTTCTGTTACTTTTATTTAATGAAAAAAATTCTAATTTAGTTACATGGAATGAAATTTTAATATATACCTAATATTCATTTCATAGTAAAAGGTAGATTGAGTATTGTCAGTTGATATGGCCGTAAAGGTATTGGACGAAAGTTTTGGAAAAATTGTATTGATAAAATTAAAAGGTGGAAAAGTGATTAGAGGGATTCTACATGGTTTTGATCAACACATGAACTTGTTACTTGACGATTCCGTAGAAATTGTAGAAGGCAAATCTTCAGATTTAGGGACTATTGTTGTAAGGGGTGACAATGTAGTAATAATATCCCCTCCTCCAGTGTAGTGTAACTAAAAAGGAGAAGGAGAAAAAAAAGGAGTTGATATGATAAAATGACCAAAGGAACTACTTCAATGGGTAAATATACAAGAAAGAAAGTACATATCAGATGTAGAAGATGTGGCCATAATTCTTTTCATAAACGAGGAAAAGAATGTTCAAAGTGTGGATATCCAGATTCGAAAATGAGAAAATATAATTGGATTAAAAGGCAAGTATTATAAAAATACTAACATAAAACCTATTATAAACAGGTTATATAAAGCTGAACAATGTGTTAATAATCTATTCATTTTCCGATCCTATAATAATAGTGTTGTCCTTGATCTTTCGATTTATTTATTAATTTATTGTACATTTTATAATATAAATGATTGATTACAGTATTTTATTATTTATAATAGCTGCATCCCTCTCTTCAATTGGAGGGATCTTTTTTGGATTATACTCTAATAAGATTTTTTCATTAGGTTCTATATTAAATCGAAAGAAAGAAAAAAAAAAGATACACGATTTGAATATACGAAAGGAAAATAATATCGAAAATGAGATTGAAAGTAATCAAATTCCTATTACAGCTAATACTAATTATAGTGATCCTGCCTTACAAACAAAAAATATGCAATTATTGGAAGATAACATAAAGATCTATAAATTTGAAAAAGATCTGGCATCCTCTGCAATAGAACACATTTTAACAGCATCTAAAAATAAAACAATCGACAATTTTGAAAAAGATCGCCTTCTGCTAAAGTATAGAGATCATTTGAATAAACTAAATAATAAAATGGAGAAAATTCAATCCGAAATTGATGTTACAAAGCTAATAGATCTCAGAAATGATTTAGCTTCTTTATTAGATAATAAAATTTCTGATATCGATGAAAAAATTAAGGAGATTAATACTAAAATAGGATCTCAAAATAGTCTATTAGATTTAAGAAATATTAAAAAAAATAACAAGAATAAAAATGACAATAATGCTAGTTATTTTAATAAGGATCCTAATTCATCGACATATGACAATAATATTGAACAAGCTATTGATAATACTCTGAAATCTAAATATGTTACTAGTTATAAAACTGACAAAAACTACAAACAAAAAGAGAGTCTTGTTAATGAGGAAAGAAAAAAAATTTCCGATTTAAAGGTTGGAGTTTTAGAAGCTTTAAAAAGACTAGATAAAGCTAAAAATGTAAAAGAGGAAATCAAAAGCGAAGTTTTAGCTATACAAGACAACAACAAGAATGGACCAACTGGTTTTATTGATGTTGATAAAGAAAATTCCCTGTCACAGAGACAAAATGTAGACAAAAACGAAAGCGAAAAATATACAACTATGCCTACACTTGATACACTTACAAATACAATTAAGCAAAATAATACCCTTCCAAAAATTTTTAATTCTCTAACAAAACGGCAATCTCAGACTAATATTATAACTTCTTCTACTTCGGCATTGAATCCTATTCTGGAAAATACCAGTAATAAAGATACTATAATAAATACTAACGATGTGAATTTAAACAAGAAAGAAAAATTTGATGTTTCTATAAAAGAAAATTCTAAAAATATCTATAATCAAAATGAAAAAACTCCATTACATAATGCTCTAAATTACTCAAAGTTAAAAACTGGCTCTGATGTTAAATCTAAAAATGTCAGTATAAACAATAAAGATAAAGTTGGAACAGAAGAAACAAGTTCTTTGATAATCAATAATCCCAAGAAAAAAATTAAATTTTCATTCAGATCCATTTTTTCGAGAGATAAAAGAGAAAGAAATGAAGAAATAAAAACCTCTGATACCGATACAGATACCAATAAAAAAGATTCACTTAATAATATTTTAAATAAAAAAAGAAAATAAAAAAATATTGTTCAAGAATATTTTATATCCAATAATATTAAAAATAATAGTTAGTGAATTAATTGTATTACCTAAACAAGCTGAGTTAAATTCTATTTTAATTAATATTAATTAGAATGATTTAAACAACAACTTCAAAAAAAATTATATTATCATGGACTATCTTCAAAAGAAATAGTAGGAGTTGATCCAAATATTCTAAAAATATATATATCTTTTATAAAGTGCGAAACTTGTTACTACAATGCAAAAAAATAATAACAAACAACATCTAAATCCAATGATTGATAATATTATAGAAACCCATTTTTTACCCATGCTTGACCAAATAAATATCGAAAAAAAAAAGAATGTAATTATTGGATTAGGAAGCGGTAGTACTGTAGCAGAATTAATAAAAAAAATGTCAGATATTCCCAATAAAGAGAAATTTAAATTTATTCCCACCTCATTACAAATAAAAATATTAGGTGAAAATGTTGGTTTAGAGTTCACTGATGAAAGTAGAACAAATGAAATCGATCTAGTAATAGATGGTGCAGACCAAATTGACTCAAATTTAAATATGATTAAAGGAGGTGGAGGTGCATTATTGAAAGAAAAAATCATAATGTATGTTGCTAAGCAAAAGGTTATCTTAGCTGATTCAAATAAATTTGTAACTAACTTCAATATGCCTATTCCAATTGAAGTACTTCCATTTGCTAGATTTACAATAATAAAAAAATTAGAATCAATTACAGACATATATCAATTATATGATGATATAATTGATAACAAGATAGAAAATCCTTATAATATAAATACCTCTTCATCGTCTTCATCCTTATCATCATCAGCAACAACAAAAACAGAAACAAAACTTGCAATCAGAACTGATGGAAAAGGTTATCCTTTTATAACTGAGAATGGTAACATAATAATTGATACTTACATTCCTAATATTATAGACATAGAAAAAGCGGAGCGTGCTATAAAAAGTATTCCAGGTGTTCTAGAAGTAGGACTTTTTTCCCGCAAGAATAATACAAAATATTATTCTGTCAATACCGATGGTAATTTTTCTATTAAATCTACAACATGATTAGAATAATAAAAATTAAAGATAAAACAATTTTGTAATTTTATTGGTCCTTGAAAGTAAAATTATCTGAATCGTGTAACAAACTTTCCATATCCATAAAAAGATTCGTTGACTATAAAATTTTCCATCACTATATTTCCTCTCAGAATAGTA
The DNA here is from genome assembly GCA_032155045.1 of Nitrososphaerales archaeon. Lineage (GTDB taxonomy): Archaea > Thermoproteota > Nitrososphaeria > Nitrososphaerales > Nitrososphaeraceae > TH1177. The sequence goes on along the minus strand of JALDXL010000006.1, from coordinate 3,682 downwards.
GTGGTAGGCCATCCAGTAAGATTCCAACCATCATAAATAGTATAATCAGAATACGATTGTAATAGTTCAGGTGTTACTTTTTTTTGGAGATCGAGATCGACAATTACCAAATCTGCATCAGATTCTTTCTGAATGGTCCCTTTCTGAGGATAAATGCCAAAAATTCTGGCGGTATTGTAACTTGTAATCTCTGTAACCCTTTCTAAATTTATTCTTCCTTTATTTACTCCTTCATTTAATAGGACTGGTAACATCGTAGCAAGTCCTGGGAAACCGGATAATGTCTCTAGCAAATCATTGTTCGAATTAAGCTTGATTGATAATCTGTTCGCAACATGATCAGTTCCTATAGTATTGATAATGCCATTTCTTAAAGCATACCAGATACTTTGTACATCATGTTTAGATCGCAAAGGCGGTACAACTTTACCTTTTAAATCACAGAAATCATATGTATGAGTCAGATAATGGGGACAAGTTTCTATATATAAATTGCATCTTCCTTTCTCTCTTTCATGGATTATAGCATCTATAGCATCGCTGGATCCTATATGCACAAAATATATATTGGCGTTATACTTTCTGGCAAGCTCTCCTACTTTTTTTATGCTTTTTACTTCAGAAATATACGGCCTACATTGTGACCATAACTTTAGTAAATTTGTTTTTTCTGATTTTTGAATACCTTCTTTATTTCTATTTTCCTTTTCAGAATCATCTAAATTCTTTACAATATTAGCAGTATATTCAATTTTTGTGTCCCTTTGAAGATTATTACTTTCTTTTTTTGAAGTTTTTTCTTCTATTATTAGGTTTTGTTTTTTTAGTTGATTACCTTTTTCTCCTGAAATGATATTTGCATTATTTTCTTTTATAGAATTATTTTTTTGGTTAAGATTTCTATTTATTTGATTTTTATCTATAATTTCTTTTTTTATTTCAGTAAAACAAATTTCAGGATCCTCTGCATGCACTAAAAGTATCCCATTAAAAGAGGACGTGATTTGGACAGTTTTTTCTAAAAATCTATCAGTAATCTCTACCTTTCCACTACGAACTTCTTCTTCCTCCGGATTTAAATCCATATGAATATTATTGAGATTCGCACCTAGATTCATGTAAATCTTGAATGAATTTATGCCTACTTTATTGACTAAATAAGGAATATCATCCAAGTGTCTATCTATTAAGAGGGAAGGATGGATAGTAAAATCTATGATATGATTTTTCTCACTTGTTTTTATCTGCTCTTCTATTTTGGATCGGTAATCTGAATATAATCTTAGCATTCTAATCATGGTTGTGACTCCCCCTATTGTCGCAGACTTTGACTCTGTCCTTGCAGCTTTTTCAATAGATGTGTAAACGCCATAATGGACATGTGGATCGATTAATCCTGGAAGAATATATTTTCCTGTAGCATCAATTGATCTACTATAACTAATATTATCTAGTGATTTGGTAAGATCTTTTATTTTTCCATTTTCGATCATAATATTAGTATTAATGATTCCAACTTTTGGAATCACCACATTCCCATTTTTAATTACGAGATCACATGAATTTTGCATTAAACAATACTATAATCTATATTAGATAATTATTATGTTGCTAAATTACTATTAAAATTAAAATTTCCAAGATATTTTGAATTTTAAAATTTTGTAATATTTATTATTAAAGTATTTGTATTTTTTTTTATTTATTCAGAATGAATATTTTTAGAATATTATTAAAAAGAAAAAAAGGAAAGTTTAGGTTACTGTTACTTTACCCGTCATGAACGGATGTAAGTTACAGTAATAATCAAATTCTCCTGCGGTATCAAATGTATTTTCAAATGTAGCTTTTGGAGCAATTATGCTAGAGTCAAATCCTGGTGTTGCACCTGAACTTGCGCTTTCTGGGCTGCCTTCAACAACTGTGTGAATAGTGGTATCATCGTTTGTCCATGTTACTGTACTTCCTGCTGGAACTGAAATTTCAGCTGGAACGAAAAATTCAGTAGCACTTGGGTTAGATGAACCTGCTGGAATTGATACTGCTTCTTGTGCATATGCTAATGTTGCGTTCATAGTCATTTCCATTGGTTTTGACTGGTTTGCAATTATTGATTCATATGATGCTGGTTTTGACCAATCTGCCACTGGACTATCGCTACCCTTTGGAGCAACTGCAGTTCCTGGTGGTTGATCTTGTGCTGTAGAGTTTCCGTCAGCCATTACAACAAATGCTGCACCTCTGACTACATGGTTCATGTTGTGGTCTACACCTACATAAGCACCATTTTCTGGGAATGTAGATTCACCATGTTTCATCATTCATAAGTTGAGTACCATAATCTGTTTTATCAGCATTGGTTCCATCTCTTACGTTAATTTGTCCTGAGATAAAGTGGAATGAATTTCCTTCATTAGGACCTGGACTCAGAATATACCATCTGGTCAACTCACCTGGAGCTACCTTAAATATTTCAGGATTTGGATTCAGAACTATCTTGGATGTTTCACCAATTCCTGGTGCATATTTATGAGCCATACCGTTTGTCAAGATAAGGTCTGGCTGCTGAGTAGCAAATTTGGTAAGGTCAAATGTTCCTGTTGTTCCATTTGCTCCTACAAACAATCCTTTATCAGCAGTATTGAAATTTTCTCCAAATGATAGATAGAATTCTTTAGCTGGTTGTTCCTCTTCTGGGTGGACTACAACTGCACCATACATGCCATTTGCAATATGTTCCCATACTCCATTCAATCCATCAGCACCACAATGATACATGTATACTCCTGGATTCTCAGCATGTATTGTAACATGTTTAGTTTCACCTGGGTGAATGTTACCAGATAATACGTTACCAGGACCTATTCCAGCATGGAAATCTAAGCTGTGAATGGTTTTTCCTTCATTCTTGATTGTAACGTTTAAAATGTCACCTTGGTCAACTGCCATTACTGGAGCTGGAATGGTACCATTAAATGTCATAGCAGCGTATTCAATTCCTCCTGGATGCAATGCATTATCAGGAGCAATCTTGACTTTGTTTTCGTTAGCAATCAAAAGAGCTTGCTTAACTGGTCCATCTGCATCATCTTCTTGAGCAGAAACGTTGGTTAAAAATGGAAGGCCTGTTACAAAAGGACTTAATAAAAGTCCAGTTACAAGCATACCCATTACTATACCGGTTGTCAGTAGTTTCATTACTTGGCAGAATTCATCGTTCATATATAAGGTTTTTCTTTAATAAAATTATAAAATAATTTTTACTAATTATTTTATATAGTATATTTATTTGATGATATTGTTATAATTTTATTAATATTTAAAAAAATAATGTTATTTATCGTATTTTATAAGAAATTTGATTCAAAAACTATAAAAAGAAATATAAAACCATAGAATAAATTATTAAAGTTTTAAACATTTAGTACCAAAATTTTAATTTAGGGCTGGTAGTTCAGACTGGTACGAACGTTCGATTCGCAATCGAAAGGTCGCGGGTTCAAATCCCGCCCAGTCCAAAAAATTGTATCGGTACAGACCCTCGCTACTTTTTATGCTCAATTTCTAATAATTGTTGACCAACATACAATAAATTTTTCCAAATAAAATTGCAAAAAGTTGACCATTATGTTGACCATTTTATGGTTAACAGGAATACCATTATTTTATCATTGGTCAACTT
>JALDXL010000005.1:0-31690 GCA_032155045.1 Nitrososphaerales archaeon | reverse complement strand
CCAGAGCGAAGGTTTTGTAAACCTTAGGTCGTGGGTCCAAATCCCACCATGACCTATTAATTTTAAGTTTTGTTATGTTTCTCTCCAAATTGCACGAGTCTTTGCTAAGCATAAAAATGCTATAGCATAAATTAATTGTACTGCAACCCCTATAGATATTGACCAATTGTCAGGAATATCGAGACCCATTGCATATTGGATCATCAGCGAAGCATGAGTAGTGGGTACAATGTAGGATACAATTTGGAACGTTTCTGGAAGCTTTGAAACTGAATAAAATACAGGAGGTAAAATGGCTAGAAAAATATTCACAAAGGATATAATTTGAGTTGCATTTTTCATATTTAACATATGTGACGATAAAAAGAACCCCATGCTTGAAGTCGAAATCCAGATAATTATTACTATAAATAAAAATAATGGAATATAAATTAGAGATACCCCAATGTAAAATACTAAAATTAACAAAACTAGGAGGGCAGGTAATCCAAATAAAATTTCTGATAGAGCTAGACCTGTCATGTATGTTAGTGATGATACTGGAGAGGCTACAAACATGTCCTGAATTTTATATTCTGTTTTATAGTATGTTATGTCTTGCCCTAATGCTAGTCCATAACCTACTAATGCCATAACTAAACTTCCGCTCAGAGCAAACCGAGTATATGCGCCATCACTAATTATAAATAGAACAAACAGCAATGAAAAAGGAGTTATTGCAGAGAAAACTAAGGAAAGTGGGTTGCGTCTCAACCATAAAATTCCTGTTGTATACGCTATAATCAAAATTTGATATAGAGTAAATAAACATGAATTGAATTTGGAAGGTATTATAACAGAAAATATATGTTTCTTACTATAAAAAATCAATTCTTTTATAACTTTTTTTATTAGATAATTATAAAAATATATTTTTTATCATAACTAACATAAATGAAGTTAATACATAAAGGAAAAGTCAAGGATATTTATGAGTATAACAACGATGATAGACTATTATTTGTATTTTCGAATAGAATTTCTGCATTTGATATTCCGATGCATCAAGAAATTCCAAGAAAAGGGGAATTACTTTGTAAATTCGCGAAATTCTGGTTTGATAATCTCAATATTAATAATCATATGATAAAAATGATTGATAACAATAAGATGGTAGTTGAAAAATTATCTATGATACCAATCGAATGTGTAGTTAGAGGTTATTTTTATGGTAGTATTGTTGATCGATATAACAATAATCAAATTGATATAGATTCTCAAGACTTTAAAATTTTATCTCACAAATTTGATCCAAAAATAGCTTGCAAATTACCAGAACCGTTATTTGATCCTACTACAAAATCATTCGAACATGATAGTCCTATCTCTAAGAATACAGTTATTTCATCTAATATAATTTCTGATAACGATTTCGATTATTTGAAGGCTAAGTCAATTAGTCTATATAAAGAAATGAGTACATTGATCCAGAAAGCAGGGTTTATAATTGCAGACGTAAAATTTGAATTTGGTTTTAATGGAAAAGGTGAAATAATATTAGGAGACTCTATTGGTCCAGATGAGTTTAGAATTTGGAAAAAAGAAAATTATCAGGAAGGTATACTTCAGGCAAGCTATGATAAACAAATATTGCGTGATTGGCTTACAAAAATTGGTTTCAAAGAAAAAATAATTGAGGAGAATAAATATAATAAAAAACCTGACCCTCCTACATTACCATCATCAATAATCGAAGAAATTTTGAATCGATACATTTATGCGTATGAAAAAATTACTGGAATTAAATTTGATTAAATCTTAATTAAAAATCATTCACTGAAATCTTTAATATTCCCTTTGTATTTGGATTCTGTAATTTTGCTACTATTTTTCGTGGAATATGGATAGATGCCTTATCGCATAATATAGATACAGTTCGTGAACATACATAATTGCTAGTTCTTATTACAATATCATGTGAATTTTGTAACGTGAATTTGCTATTCCCGTATCCGTTTATGGAAAAAATCTCATCTTCAACGATGATTTCAAATTTTATCGGAATATTATCTCTGATAAGTATTTTTTGTAATTCAGGATTTAAACTATTGCATGCTTTATTAGCCTTAATACCTATAATGCAATTCCCATCAGGTGTAAGATAATCATCTGTAGTTATCTCTATGGTTCTAGGATGAGTAGAAAGCACATTTCGATGACCATAAAATTCGACTTCATCGTAAATCATTAAGGATTGCTATCCTAAGGTAAATTTAAATTAAACACAACAAAGTAGTAATATCGAATTGTTACCAGCAGCAGCAGGTTATGATAGAGCTATAACAGTATTTTCTCCTGATGGAAGATTATATCAGGTTGAGTATGCAATCGAGACTGTAAGAAGAGGTACTCTAGCGATAGGGATTAAATGTAAAGATGGAGTACTTTTAGCAGTAGAAGAAAAAACTAGGAAATTACAAATTTCAGATGTTACTCAAAAAATATTTCAAATAGATGATCATATAGGAGTGGCAGCAGCAGGATATATCCCAGATGCACGAGCTCAAGTTGATCATGCACGATTTTTTGCTCAAAGTAATAAATTAATTTATGACGAGCCAGTAGATGTAGAAATAGTTGCAAAAAATATAGCAGACATGTCACAGCAATTGACACAATATGCGGGTGTTAGACCATTTGGTGTTGCATTAATCATAGCAGGAGTGGATAATACTGGTGGAGAGTTATTTTTAACTGATCCAAGTGGAACCTTCATAGGTTATGATGCAATTGCAATCGGCCAAGGAAGTGATCAAGTAAATGAATTTTTGGAAAAGCACTTTAAGAATGATGTTTCGTTAGAAGAAGCAGGAAAATTAGCTTTAGAATCCATAAATTTAGTAAGCGAGGAGAAAACTGGAATATCTCATATTAAAATGTCTTTCATCGAAAATGAAAAGAAAATAATGAGAAAAGTAACTGATGAGGAAATTGATGGATTTGCTAAGATGGCAAAAGATAATCCTACAAACTCAAAAGAGAAAACCCTTTAAATAATTTATTGATTTATTTTTGATTGCATTAAATTGACAGTCCAAATCGGAGCTAATGCACCAAATATTCATGTAGCAGAATGGATTCAGGGTTTACCTACCAACTTAGATAAAAATATCGGGAAAGTTGTTTTAGTCGAAGTATTTCAAGTAAATTGCCCTGGATGTTTTATGTATGCAATTCCAAAAGCAATTGAAATTTATAAAAATTATAGTCGAGATGATGTTATAGTTTTAGGACTAGCGACGGCATTTGAAGATTATGATAAAAATACATTGGATAATTTAAAATTATTATTAACAACAGGACAAGTTATTGGAGAAACATTGAATGCACTTGGACAGTATGGACAATTAGTCAATGGAAATAAATTAAATTATAAATTTCCATTTCCAGTAGGTATGGATATATTGAAAGAGAATAATCCTAATTTTTCTGATAAGTATATCCAACAATTTATAGAATCAAATATTCCAAATTATGAATCTCTTAGCCCGAGTGATAATAAGATTTTGTATGAAAGAGTAAAATATTACCTCAAAAATAAAAAATTTTCTGCTTTAACATTTGACGAATATCAATTACAAGGTACTCCATCTGCAATAGTGGTTGATAGAAAAGGTATTTTAAGAAATGTATTTTTTGGGGCTAACAATTATCTTACTAGTATCATAAATCAACTAGTAAACGAATGAATGAATAAAAAACTCCAAATTTTTGTAGCAATTCCAGATTCATCATTATCAGATGAGAAAAATTTGAGGGAAAAAACTATAAAAATTGGAAGACTTGCTAGATCTTTTGCAATTTTTGGCGTAAATAAAATCCTTTTATATAAAGATCCAACTTTTACAAATAATGGAAAATCAGATCAAAAAATAATGAAATTAATTCTTGATTTTCTCAATACTCCCCAATATCTTAGGAAGTTAATTTTTCCGTTAAATCCAGCATTAACAAATATTGGTCTTCTTCCGCCTATAAAAGCACCACAACATAAAAAAAAAATCAATTTCAAAGATGTAAAGCCAGGGGATCTCAGAATAGGTTGTTTATATCACAGAAATTCTCTTAACAATCTAATCTCTGACAATAATATTAATACAAAGAGAAAATTTCTTCTTAATTCTGTCAAGAATAGGTATAAATTTTATATAGATGTTGGTTTAGACTTGCCAATACCATTTGTAGGTGAAGGTATAGAGGGACAAAAACTGGTAATAAAATTTATTGACAACTATCCAAACTTAAAAGCTGTCAGGGCAACTGAGCATGAAATGGAAAGAGAGTATTTAGGTTATGATATCTTGAATGTTGATTCGCTTGATATATATATTAAAAGTCTCGAACCAAAAACTTTTGTAGTTTTCACATCGAGAAAAGGAAGAAATTTCAATAATCTGGACTCTCAATTTAATGAGCTTATTAAAAAATTCAATACTTTATTAATCGTTTTTGGGTCTCCTAGTAAAGGTATAGACAAAATATATCCCAATTACCAAACTCAACCAAATTCTATGTATCTAAATCTCTTTCCTAATCAAAAGACAGAAACTATAAGATTAGAAGAAGCAATTTTAGGAACATTAGCAATTTTCAATCATATATTACAAAAATAAATTTTTTACCTCTATTTTTAATTGTTGAGATACAATTTGTAATTAAGAATAAAATAGCTGAAAATCCTCAATATTAAAAGTTATAAACTTATTAAGGGGATCGGAATTTTTTTTGCTGTATCAATGGGTCATAGAAAGTATAGTGCTCCAAGAAGAGGAAGTCTAGCGTTTTATCCTAGAATAAGAGCTAAGAGTCTTGAAGCAAAGTTAAGAAATTGGCCAGAAAATTCGCAAAATAGTTCTCTTGTAGGTTTTGCAGGATTTAAAGCAGGTCAAATTCAAATCATGACAATAGATGATAAAGAAAAAACTCCTAATTTTGGTAAACAACTTGATAATCCTTCAACTGTAATCGCAACACCGCCTATCAATATAATTGGAATAAGATGTTATAAAAAAAGTGTTTATGGTGAAAGAGCATTTATTGACTGTTATTCCAAAGATCTACCTAAGGAACTAGAAAGAAAATTTAAGACGAAATATAATGAAAAATCTTTGGAGGTTATAGAATCATCTTTTGATTCAATTTCTTCTATTTTTGCTATTGTATCAGTTTCTCCTAAAAAAGCAAATCTATCCCAAAAAAAACCATTTGTTTTTGAAATAGGGGTATCAGGAAAAGATATTCAAGCTAAATATCAATATATTAAAGATATTTTAGGGAAGGAAATTAAAATAACTGATGTCTTTCAAAACGGTCAATTTATTGATGTATCTGGAATCACACGCGGTAAAGGAATTGAAGGTCCAATCACGCGATTTGGTGTAAAAAGAAAACAACATAAATCTCGAAAAAGTGTAAGAGCTGTAGGGACATTAGGTCCCATCTCGCCTGCTGTTGTAATGTACTCTGTTGCAAGGCAAGGACAAAGAGGTTTCCACCAAAGAACTGAATACAATAAAAGAATATTGATGATGTCATCTAAGACAGGTTCTGCACAATCAGCAACTACAAAAATTTCAATAAATCCACCAGGGGGTTTTAAGCATTTTGGATTGATAAGTACTGATTTTATCGTAGTAAGAGGTTCCGTTCCAGGAGTACCAAAACGATTAGTTAAAATGAGAAGTCCAATAAGAAATCCTGTTAAAAAAACCTTAGAACCTAAAATTATAGAGGTAATTGCCAAATGAGCGAGATAAAAATTCTGGAGATCGACGGTAGTAATCAACATACAATAAACCTGCCTCATATCTTCAAAACTCCTTATCATCCCGAAGTCATTCAAAAAGCTTACAATCACATTAATTCATATTCATTTCAAAAACAAGGAAGATATCCTGCAGCAGGACAGATGGTTAGTGCTGAATCTCGAAATACTGGATTAGGAATAGCAAGATTGGCTAGAGCAAAAGGAGAGGGATTTCCAAGAGCAGGTCAAGCTGCTGGCGTCGCAGGTGTAAGACACGGAAGACTAGCTCATCCACCTGTTTCATGGAAAAATACATATAAAAAAATTAATAAAAAAGAAAAATTTTTAGCTTTATGCTCTGCTATTGCAGCAACTACTAACATAGATTTGATTAGAAAACGCGGTCATAAATTGAATGAAAATATAGAATTTCCAATAATCGTTTCAAATAAAATTGAATCAGTAATCAAATCGAAGGAACTGAAAAGTATTCTTATTAAATTAGGATTCGCAGAAGATTTGCAACGAACTTATATCAATCGAATTAAATCTGTACATAAAAAAAGCACAAATAGAAGATCAGCATTAAGTGTCTTAATAATTGTAAGTAATAACGCTGAAATTAGTAAGCTACATAATTCTCTTCCAGGAGTAGGAGTAAAAAGTGTAAAATCGGTCAGTGTACTAGACTTGGCACCAGGCTCTAAACCTGCAAGATTAACTATTTTTTCAGAAAATGCAATAAAAGAATTGGAAAGTTTAAAAACAAATTCCAATATCAGTTCAGAGGTAAATAAAGAATGAAAAAGAAATTACAAACTTCGAAAACAACCAGAAATAATAAACAAAAGAAAATAAAGTCTAATGCTTTTGGTGGAAAACCTTTGATAATTGAACCGTATATGACAGAAAAATCATTTAATTTAATAGAAAAAGAACAAAAATTAACATTTATCGTAGATGAGATAGCAGATAAAAATGCTATTAAAAAGGAATTAAATGACCTTTATGAAGCTGAAATTGTTGAAGTTAATACTGCTAGGACCATAGATGGAAAAAAGGCATTCGCTAAGTTCAAAGATTTAAATTCTGCACGAGACTTGGCTACAAAACTTGGTTTAGTTTAATATGTCAAAAAAAATTTTTCTAGTTAGATTTAAAAATAAGCCTATAGAGGTAATTCGTATTGGTTAGGGAATTTAGATTTAGAGGTTATAATCAGGATCAATTAAAATCAATATCGATAGAAGCACTATTACCTTTACTAAATGCGAGACAAAGAAGATCATTAAATAAACGAGTTGGAAAATACATGAGTGAACAAAAAAGGAAATTAAGGGAAGAGATCAAATTAGCAATCAGTGGAAAATTAAATAATAAGTTAAAAACTCATGTAAGAGATATGATTATATTGCCAGATATGATAGGTCTCTCGATTAGTGTGCATAACGGTAAAGAATTTTTTGATGTTAACATAAGACCAGAAATGGTTGGTCATTATTTGGGAGAATATGCTATTACAAATAAAAGAGTTCAACATGGCTCACCTGGAGTTGGATCTTCAAGGTCAAGTTTGTATGTTCCTTTGAAGTGATTGAATATGCCACATTATTTCTATGCTTATAAAAACTTTGATAAAAGCAGACAGGTACGATCTGCCTTACGAGAGAAGGACATATCTCATAAACATGCTCGTGAAATTTCATTAGCAATAAAGAACCTTTCTATAGAGAAAGCGAGAGATTTCCTTGAATCAGTTTTACGAAAGGAAATAGCTGTTCCATTTAGAAGATATAATAATGAAGTTGCCCATCGTTCCAATATTCGTGATGGTTTTAGTGCTGGAAGATATCCTTCAAAAGCGAGCCGTGAATTTTTAAAACTTTTGGATAATCTCGAAAGCAATGCAGAGTACAAAGGAATGGATCTAGATAGATTAAAAATAATAAATATTGTTGTTCATAAAGGTACCAGATTAAAAAGATTTACTCCACGTGCAATGGGAAGAGCAAGCCCAAAATTTGACACATTGGTACATGTAGAGGTGATCGCACAGGAGGGTGTTATATCTGAATGAATGCAGCAAAAAATGTAATGGCTAATAATTATAAAAATATGGAACTCGATGAATTTCTTAAACAGTCGTTGAGAGAAACTGGATATGGTGGTGTTGAGATTCAAAAAACACCTATTGGAACTAGAATAACTTTATACGTAACTCGTCCAGGTCTTGTGATAGGTAGAAAGGGTGCTGGTATAAAGGATCTTACTTCTAAATTAGAACAAAAATTTGGATTAAACAATCCCCAGGTTTCTGTTATGGAAATTGAAATTCCAGAGTTAAATCCTAAGATTATGGCTAATAGAATAGCCCAACTTATTGAACGAGGAACAGCATTTAGAAGGGCAGCAATGTGGACCTTAAATACAGTTATGGGAGCGGGAGCAATGGGCGTAGAAGTAACAATAGCTGGAAAATTAAGAAGCGAAAGAGCACATTTCGAAAAACATACCGTAGGTGTAATTCCTAAAAGTGGAAACGTAGCAGATAAAATAGTCAAATTAGGTATAACAGATGTATTAACTAAAATGGGTTTGATGGGTATCCAGTTAAAAATTGCCTTAAAAAGTGAAATGCAGAATGAATTTGAACTTATTGAAGCTAAAAATGAAGTTCTTGCTGATACTGATTCATCATCAGATCAAGAAAATGGCGAAGAACAAATTCAAGATAGTATTGAAGAAAAGCCTATCACTAAGTCTAACACTAATAATGAGAAAAAAAGTAATTCATATAAAAATAATCAAAATATAAAAAAACCATACCAAAAACAAAACTATAAACCAAAAGATATAAAAGATAAGTCGGTTAAACAAGATAACTTCAAACAAAAAGGAGAAAGTGCTAATAGTAAATGAGTAGAATAAAATTATCAACTCTTCGAGAGTTTAATGATCAGGATCTAGAGGATAAATTATTAGAACTAAAGGCAGATTTATCTAAGTTACGATCAGAAGGTGCAAAAGGTACGTTGAAAAAAGAAAGTTCGAGTATACGATGGGTTAGAAGGGATATTGCTAGAATTCATACTCTTATTAATGAGAGAAAGATAGGAATAAAGGTTTAAAGATATGCAATCATTAGAAAATATTTTGTTCCATGAATTAATTGGATTAAAAATAAAAATATGTCAATCACCTCAATCAAGTCTCATTAATTTAACAGGGTTAATTGTTTTTGAAACAAAAAACCTTCTCGTGATAAACACTTTTAAAGGAATCAAGAAAATCGCAAAAAATATCATACTGAAATGCGTCATTTATCTTCATAATAATTCTTGTTTTATTAATGGTAATAAATTAATTGGAAGACCGGAAGATAGAATTTTAAAGATTAGGAGATGAGTTAGAGTATGGCTAGAAATATAGGTATTATGGTTTCGCTACCAAAAAAAACTTGTGAAGATGAATCATGTCCTTTCCATGGTAGCTTAGCTGTCAGAGGTAGATTATATATTGGAACAGTAGAAAGCAATAAATCGTCAAAAATGATTGTTGTTTCTAGACAATATAATCGATTAGTTAAAAAATACAAAAGGTATGAAAGAAGTAAGTCTAAGGTTCATGCTTTTCTTCCGGATTGTATTACTGTCAACGAGGGTGACATTGTAAAAATTGCAGAATGTAAACCGTTGTCTAAAACAATATCTTTCGTAGTAGTTGAAGGAGATAATAAGGATGGCATCTAAATCTAGAGCTGTTTCGGCTAAAGGAGCATCAGAATTTCGTCCTTATATAACAAGAGCTTTGCCTGTTACAGCTGAACTTGTATGTGCTGATAATACCGGTGCAAAAATCCTAAGGATTGCTCAAGTTACAAAATATAAAGGTCGTCATTCGAGAATGCCCTCTGCTGCTGTAGGGGATCTTGTAACTGTAACAGTTAAAAAAGGGCCAGCATCATTGAGAAAACAAATTTTTGGCGCAGTAATTATAAGACAAAAATATCCAATTAGACGATTAAGCGGGCTTAGAGTAACATTTGAAGATAATGCTGCTGTATTAGTCACTCCAGAGGGTGAAATCAAAGGAACTGATATAAAAGGACCAGTTGCTTCAGAAGCAGCAGAAAAATGGCCAAGAATTGCTAATTTGGCACCAATAATAGTTTAATTAATGGCGATTAACTATGGTAAGAAAATATATTAATATTAACATTCCAAAACATCAAATTGATAAAAATATCCGTTCTCCACTAACGGAAACATTAAGAAATGAATACCACAAGCGAAATGCTCGTGTAATTGAAGGAGACACTGTTAAAGTACTTAGAGGAGAATATAAAAATGTGGAAGGTAAAGTAGAAAAAGTTAAAACTGGTAATTCTACCCTGTTGATTGAAGGTATTCAAAGAGAAGCTTCTAAAGGAGGAAAAGTAAAAGTGCAGATACACTCCTCCAATGTTATAATTACATCTTTGAATTTACAAGACAAGAAAAGAGGAAATATTATTCGTAAGATAAAATCCTTATCAACTGAAAAAAAAGACACTAAAAAAACAAAACTAGCAAAACCAAAAAGAAATAGAAAGTTAAATCTTAAGAATGTAGTAAAAAAACAACCAAAACGGATAATAAGAACAAAACCTAGTCACGATAATAAAGGGGAAGAATAGTCATCATGATGTTAATGTTTAAATTGTGTTTAGATTTACAATTGGAGGTCAAATAAAAAAATGGCAAAAAAAGGAGGCAGAACAACTGTTAAAAGGCAATCAGCTCCTACTTTCTGGGATATAAATAGAAAAGATGGTCGTTTTATTCAAAGGATTCATCCAGGGACTCATGCACAAAAGTATGCTTATCCTATTGGTACTATTCTACGTGATGCGATTAAAATTGCAAAAACTATGCATGAAGCAAAAAAAATTATTGATGATGGCAAAGTCAGAGTAGATAATGTGATTAGATATAATCTTAATTTTCCAGTTGGGTTAATGGATACTGTTGAGCTTATTCCTGCACATCAATTCTTTCGGTTTGTTCCTAAAAATTCGCTTTTACTACATCCTTTAGAAATTAATGAGGATGAAAAGGCGTTAAAACTTGTCAAGATAAGAGCAAAAAATATTGTAAAAGGAAATAAGATTCAATACAGTTTTCATGATGGTAAAACTATTCTTTCTGATAATATTTACTCAGTTGGTGATACGTGTCTAATTAAACTTCCAGAATTAGAGATAGTTGACTATTTGAAATTAGAAACAAATTGTCTTGCAATTCTAACAAGAGGAGAAAACGCCGGCAAAATTGGAAAAATCCAAGAGATAAAAGAAGGAACATTTTCACTCCCTAAACGGGTTACAATTCTTGTAGAATCAAGAACATTAGAAATTCCAATAGATGCTATTATGGTCATTAGTGGAAGTAACGAAGAAATTCCTAAATTAAAGGTGAGTTAGTAAAATGTCTGAAATAAATACAACTTATGATAATATGAAAAAAATTGATATCGAAAAAATTGTAATAAATATAGGGGTCGGAAAATCAGGAGATCCATTTGAAAGAGCTAAAATGGCTTTGGAAGAATTGACTGGTCAAAAACCTAGTCCAAGAGGGGCTAAAAAATCGGTAAGAGATTTTGGTATCCACAAAGGGGAACCAATAGGAGCAATGGTAACTTTAAGAAATCAGAATGCAAGGGATTTTTTGAAAAGGATATTTTTAGCTAAATCTAATTCATTTAAAAAATCATCTCTGGACAATAATGGAAACTTATCAATTGGAATTAAGGAACACATAGATATTCCTGGCATAAAATATAATCCAGATATTGGTATATTTGGAATGGATGTATGTATCTCATTAAAAAGACCAGGTTATCGTATTTCAAGAAAAAAAAATCCAGATAAGATTGGGAAAGCACATAGAATTACACAAGAAGAGTCTATAGATTATTTTCAAACTAATTTTGGAGTTGAAGTAATTTAATGCCTAAACCACGAGAATATTTAGAGACTGGAAGAAAACAAGTTCCACATGGTAAAGGTACAAGATGGTGCAAAAGATGTGGAGCGTTTAACGGTTTAATTCAAAAATACGATATAAACCTCTGCAGACAATGTTTTAGAGATGTTGCAAATAATATAGGTTTTAAAAAATATGAATAAAAAATATATTACGATTAAAAAAATAATCAAGATTCAGGGAGAAGAAATAAGTATGGAAAAAATAATAATAAAAAATAAACTTTTGGAGTTAATTTTAGAATGCCTGCATTAAATATTGTTTCTAACTTGTTTAATACTCTTTACAATAATGAAGTTAGAAGAAAAAAAGAATGTTTAGTAATACCAACATCAAAATTCGCAAGTGAAATTCTAAGAGTAATGCAAAAATATCGATATATAGGAGAATTTGAGCAAATCGATGATAACAGAATGGGAAAATTTAGGATTCAATTGTTAGCAAAAATAAATAAGTGTGGAATTATTACGCCTAGATTCGGTGTTAAAAAAGACGAATATTTAAATTGGGAACGCCAATTTTTACCTGCTTATAATTTGGGAATATTACTGGTTTCTACAAGTAAAGGTATAATGTCACACCATGAAGCACAAAGTCAGGGATTAGGAGGAGTTCTCATAGGTTATGTCTACTAATAAAGGTAATAATGAATTTGGAGAAGTTGTAATTCCAAGTAGTGTAAAATTGACTAAAGATGGGAATTTCATAATCGTTGAAGGTAAAAATGGAAAAATAAAAAAGGATTTTACTAAAATTCCTATTAAACTTGTTTTCGAAGAGAACAAGATAATGATTTATCCTCCTGGAAAGCGACGCAAGGATTTGGCTTTAATTAATACTGTAAAAAGTATTATATCGAGTATGATAAAAGGAGTAGAAACAGGCTTCACTTATAAATTGAAGATAATCTTTTCTCATTTTCCAATTTCAGTTAAAGTCAAAGACAAAAAAGTAATTGTTGAGAATTACTTTGGAGAAAGGTCATCTAGAATATCTAAAATTGTTGGTGATACTCAAGTGACAGTAGCCGGCGAAGATGTTGTTGTTAAAGGCCCAAGTTTAGAGGATGTTTCTCAGACTGCCACAAACATCGAAAAATCTACAAAAATAAAAAATAAGGATCAAAGAGTCTTTTTAGATGGAGTATATTTATATTCAAAAGCAGAAGGGTTATCTCAATAAATAATATTAGTTTTTAATTATTTTCTTAAATTTTATTCTATAAACTATCAAAGATATTATCAGTATATTATATTATTATTTATATGAAATTACTTTTGATAAATAAAATTTTTTCAAGAAAACATTTTTATTCTGAATAGAAAAATGATAGTTGAATGCCGCTGTAGCTCAGCATGGTAGAGCAAATTTAAAGTGAGAATCACTTTAGAGCTTAGCTGGCTGTTAACCAGTGGGTCATCAGTTCGAGTCTGATCAGCGGCGTTTAATTTTTTTTAGTTTATAGATAATTTGTTACTTTATTTAGAAATTTAAATAATAATCTAATACTTTAATTATATTAAAGTCATTCTAATTTATTTATATAAAAATTATGAATAGGATTAATACGGTAATCTTTTATAAGATCTAGAATGATCCTATTCTGATGAAAGCTGTTATACTTGCAGGTGGTTTAGGTAAAAGATTAAAGCCTTTAACAAATGATCGCCCTAAACCCATGATTGAAGTACTGAATGTACCTATATTAGAATGGCAAATTAAATGGTTTAAAAAACATACTATTAAAGAAATAATTATTTGTGTCGGATATCTTAAGGAAAATATTATTGACTATCTTGGAAGTGGGAGTAAATTTGGCATTAATTTAGGATATGTTGTAGAAGATAACCCCCTCGGAACAGGAGGAGCATTAAAAAATACTTCCAGTCTCTTAAATTCTTCAATAGAAGATGGATTCTTTATGACAAATGGGGATATTTTAACTAATATAGATCCCCATAAATTATCTGGTAATAACATTTCAAGTATCGCACTTGTGCCTTTAAGGAGCCCATATGGAGTAGTCAATATAGATAATGATTCAAATGTGATAGGTTTTGAAGAAAAACCTGAAATTCCAGATAAATGGATAAATGCAGGTGTTTATTATTTTACGAAGGAAGTTTTTGATTATCTTCCTGATAATGGAAACATAGAAGTAACTGCATTGCCGGCTATGGCTCAAGATGGAAAATTAAAGGGTATAAAATTCAAAGAAAATTTTTGGAGATCGATAGATTCTCATAAAGATATAGATGAGGCAGCCAAGGAACTTAAATCATCTAACATGGTATGAATGAATCTCTGAAAATAGGTTATAATATCGGAACCCTATTATCAATTGATCAAATTATAAAGTTTGCAAAACAAATTGATCAAAAAGAAAATATAGATTCTTTATGGATTCCTGAGTCCTGGGGCAGAGAGGCGTTTGTATCTTTAGGTGCCATATCACAGGTAACAAAAAAGGTCAGACTCGGTACAGCTATATTAAGCATACATTCACGGACTCCTGCAACTGTTGCAATGGGAGTCTCAACACTAGATATCCTGTCAAATCAAAGAGTAGTGTTAGGTTTAGGTGTTAGTACTCCTGCCTTATCTGAAAATTGGCATGGAACAAAATTCGAGCATCCTCTTGAAAAACTCAAAGAATATATCCAATGTATTAGACTAATCTTGAAAGGATCTAAAGTAAATTTTGCAGGCAAATATTATAAAATCAATAATTTTAAAATATTAATTAAACCTCCTCGAGAGAATCTTCCGATTTATACCGCAGCAGTTCATAACAAGATGATTGATCTTTCATGTGAAATGGCGAACGGAATTTTACTTTATCTGAGACCAAAAAGCGAACTACCAAAAACTGTAGAATATATTAAAAACAAGATGGCAATGAATAAACACAGAAAAGGAGAAAGATTTGAAATATGTTGTGCATTTATAACAGCCGTATCCGATAAAGACCCACCTACTGCAAGACTTAGAGCAAAAAAGACTTTGGCATTTTATGTAGCTGTTGGAAATTATTATAGTAACTTTTTACAACTGTGTGGATTTCATACTGAAGTACAAAATATAACAGAAGAATATAAAAAAAATGGATTGATAAATATACATGAATTTGTTTCAGATAAAATGCTTGATTCTTTAACAATTTCTGGCTCTAAAGAAGAATGTATTAAATCTTTAAATGAATTCATTAAATCTGGTATATCTTTGCCAATAATGCAGATTAATCCAGTTGGAATTGATCCAGAAAATTCAATAATGGAGTTAATCTCAACTTTTTAAGTGAGAAAAGTATCTATAATTGGAGGTAAAACAAGTGAATTCCGAAAGGATACTGAGATTGATGTTAGTCATCTTGCATTAGAGTCCACAATTCCATTACTAAGGGAAACTGGATTTCCTAGAGATTTAATAGATGCTGTAATCGTATCATCATGTTCTATAGATCAGTATTTATCAAGTATAATATCTGAATTATTAGGTATTAAACCAAAAATCAGTCATAAAATTGATAACTTGTGCAATTCTGGAACCAATGCAATAATCTCGGGTTTTTCATATATTGCATCAGGACTTTGTGATTCTGCGTTAATTATTGGTGTAGAAAAGACAAATACATTGGGAAAAATCTTGGTTAGTGATTTATCGCGAGGTCAATTTACGTTGCCTATATACTGGGGTTCAATTTTTAAAAAAATCCATATGAGTAAGTATGGTACTCAAGAAGAACAAATTTGTTCCGTTCCAGTAAACAATTATTTGAAGGCAAAAAATAACAAAACTGCTTATAATAAAAATAAAACTATATCACTAGAAGATGTCTTAAATTCGAGAATATTAATAGAACCGTTAAAGTTACTCGAATGTTGTTCGATTTGTGAAGGTAGTTCAAGTTTACTTCTTGTAGCTGAAGAGAAAATTCCTTTTTTTAAATCGAAGATTCTCTCGAATACCAAAAAAAATAATGAGGTAATTCCAGTTTTATTAAAAGGAATTGGTCAACAAACTAATTCAGCAAGTTTTAGTAATGCAATAAAAGACATATTCGAAGTAGGACCTGCTAAAATAGCAGCTAGACAAGCATTCAAGATGGCTAAATTAGCTGCTACAGATATGGATGTCGCAGAAATTCATGATGCTTTTTCGATTTTAGAAATAATGGGATATGAAGATCTAGGATTGGTAAAAAAAGGAGAAGGAGGAAAATTTGTAAATCAAAATACTTTAGAAGTAAATCCAAGAGGAGGAATTATAGGTTGTGGACATCCAATAGGAGTTACTGGAATAGCACAGACGGTTTCAGTTGTTGAGCATCTAACTGGAAAACGTAATGTCAAAATACAACATCAAAAAAAATCGACTCATTATAAAGGGATTATACATAATTTAGCAGCTGCTGGTACGTCTGCTACTGTTCTTATATTAGAAAATTAACTCAATAAAATCGTACTATAATAAAATTTATATTTAAAATGAAAAAATGAATGTTAAAACAAAAAAGTCGAATATGAAAAAGCCACTTATGAAAAAAAATATTCTTTTAAATTTTATTGAAAACATAAGACAAGGAAATTTTGTTCTTCCTTATTGCAAAAGATGTAAAAAAAATATTTGGCCGCCAGCAAATTACTGTAGAATTTGTTTAAGTAATCTCTATTTAAAAAACTGTAATAAAAAAAAAGGAAAAATATTAGAAATTCTAGTTTCTAAATTTAATAATAATAGTAATAACAACAACACACTAATAGTATTGGTTGATATACAAGATGTGATACTTATTGGGTCTCTTTCGTTAGACACTAATATAAATAACTTGAAGAATTTTAAAGATAGGTTTGTAAGATTTGACAAATGCGGATTTATTGATAATAAAATATTTTATCAATTTACGCTTTGTAAATAAGTTTAATTAATATATCTATTTGACCATGTTAATTTTATTGAGTTACGATCGATTTGTGGATGAAAGACTTTTGACGAGTAGAGATGCCTTAAACAAATACCAAATGAAGATAAAATTATATGAAATTGATGAGAATGCACGTGATTATTCTACAAGATTTGGCAACAGAGTATTAGTTAGAAAAATAATTCTTATGACTAAACACAACGATACTCAGGAAATTGAAGAAATAGAATTAGATGTTCAAGCATTAGAAAAAAGAATTAAAAAAGAACGTTTGTTCTCGTCTTCCAATAGATGGATTGCCCAAAATGAAATAAAAAATGGATATATTGTTGCAACCAGACATCTTGACCTGTTAGCAGACGCAATAGCATTAGATGTAATAGTATTTGATTAATATTAACGAAGTTAACTTTCAAAAAAATTAATTTTATATTTAAAATTTAAAAGCAACTGGTATAACAAATTAAAAATTATTTTTAACTTTTTAATTAAAAAATAAAGAAATTCTAAAAATTTTCTATCTGTTCTAGTATGAAAAACTTAGGTTGCTACTAACTTTTTCTTGTCTATGATAACTTTAGCTATGCCTAGTCCAATTAATATTCCTCCTAATAACATAGTTGAACCTATAGTTCGCATTGCACCTTTTTGTGATTCTAAATTAAGCGTAGACATAAGAATTAGCAACCCAAGAATGATCAAACCACCATTTATAAAAAGTAGTATTGATACCATTTTATTAGGTTCTTTTCTTCCGACAGCAAATCCTATTACAGATAAAGCCACTGCTCCACCTCCAAAAATTGCACCACGCACAGATTCATTTAACGGTAAAAAACCCATTTCATTACTTGTTTGAGATTGTGTTGCAATCATTACATCTAAACCATAGATTATTAGCAAGCCAAGAGAAATTAATAATAGAATAATAGCAATTTTTGCCATATTTTTTTTACATTAAGATATTTAATAAACCTATCAATAAATGATCGTATGAGTATTAAAAATGATTTGTATACTATTTTAAATAATATTGGAAAAGAGAAACTCCAGATTGAATTCCAGAATAATATAAATTCTTCTATTCCAAATATTAAAGAAATCATATCACAAGCTGTACTAATGAGAAATCAAATGAAAAATAAAGGAAATAGTAATAACAACGAGTATTCTAGAGATTATTTACCATTATTATGTGAAGCTTTTTTACATTTTCTTTTAACTACAACTTCTCTTCCTTCACAAAGAAAAATAAAAATAAACGAATTAGAAATTGATTTGGTAATTCCAGATCTTAAAATTCTAAATCAAGATCCACGAAAGGCTATAATAATAAAATTTGATAAAGATTTATCAACCTTTGATTACATTACAAGATTACATGAGAAAATACCAATTCCTGAAGATAATCTTTGGTTAGTTTCATCTACCCCTCTCTCATTACCTTATAGAAATTATATTTTATTCAAAAATAAAGTAGATGAACAATTCAATATACTTTTTAATGCTAATAATAATAATAATAAAGATAATGATTCTAGTTTGATTAGTAATAGTGAGAAAATAAATACTGCAAACTTAAATTCTGATTCGACAAAAAATCGATTAAATATGATTCCTTTTTTTAATATAATAGTAGATATTAATAAATTTTTAAAAGATACAAACCATACTGGTTTTAAGTTTCTGCCCTAAAAATAGGAACATATGTTAATATTTTTTTATAAAAATTAACTTTATTAAAAGTAACTACGATTATAATATAGATATAATATGAAAATTAAAGGTGTATTTATAACAGGTATCGATACAGGGATTGGTAAAACTACTATTTCAGGTGGGATTGCTAATATATTATCTCAAAAAGGCATAAGTATAGGAGTAATGAAGCCTTTTGCAACTGGCATTAAACCATATTCTAAAGATTATAAATCACAAGATTCAAAAATTTTAAAAAAAGCTAGTAATAATCAAGATAATGATAATATAATTAATCCATATTTCTATCCAATACCCACTGCACCTTATTTAGCAAAAAAAATACTGAAAATAAAAGAGGATATAAACAGTAAAGAAATTTTAAATAAATATAAAGACATTGAAAGGAGACACGAATTTACAATAGTAGAGGGAATAGGAGGTTTAATGGTTCCGTTGGATAAGAATTTTTTTTTAGCAGATTTAGCTTATCTAATAAATCTACCAGTTATATTAATTATGTCTAATAAAATAGGATCTATAAATCTTATTTTAATGACTTATCGACTATCTATAATGTTTAAACTTAAAATAAAGGGAATTATAATTAATAATAACTACAAATTTTCTGATTTCCAATTCACCTCAATTAGTAAAAATTTACCTAATATAGTTGAAGAATTAACAGGAGTAAAAGTTATGGCAACCATTCCTTTTCTGAAAAGACCAACTTCTGAAAAGATAGCTCAAATATTAGATAAATCAAATTTTATAACAAAAATTGAAGACGAATAACATCAAATCTTTATTGAAATCTATTTGATATTTATTATTTTTTATGGATATAAATATATAAATATGTATTAATTATTAAAATAAAAAAATGGAACTGTATAGTCCAAAGACTCTAGTTTTAATTTGTACAGTTTCTTTTATTATCTGGGTTTCTAATATTGGAAATATTTATTCGTAATCTATTCAAAATTCAGAACAATTTGAAGTATATTCAAATTATCAAATTTAACAAAAAATACTGAAATGATGTCATAGAAAGTATGAGAGCAATTGAATCTGGTGATAACAATATTGCCTTGAATATACTTTCTAATGTAACTGTTAAGATTGAAGAAATTTATAATGGATTAGATATCCTGACAGGTATACCAGTAAATAACACGAGTTAGAAGAGTATTTTTTACTTTTTTAATTTATAAAAAGATCATCGGTAATGCAAGATAGAATTCATTAGCACAACATTATTTTTTTTATTGTTCTTAAAACTCAATTTTTTCAGGCTTTTCCTTTTTTTATTGTTCTTAAAACTCAATTTTTTCAGGCTTTTTATTTCTTTATTAGTAATTCGATGAAACTATTGATATATTAAAAAAGATCATTTTTTAATCAAACCATATTAAAGGTATAACATAATTAAGGAAAAACATAAAAATGCTTTACCAGTTAATCAGTATTATGTCAAAAATAACTTTTGAAATAGATGAAAAACTTAATCAAAAATTTAGGAAAACAATAGCATCTTCTAAGGGATTATATAGAGGAGCTATCCAAGAAGCATTAATTGAAGCAATAAACCTTTGGATAAAATATACTAAAACAAAAAAATTGGAACTAGCAAAAAAGGAAAGTAAAGTAAATGAGGATACTATGACTGATAACAAAAATATTTAATTAGACTTTAAAATCTTTCTAAACTCGAGTTTAGAAAGATTTCAGTTAGCAAAAGAATTAATACGATATCGAAGATATTCTATTCGTATATTTGATTCGCAAACCTAATGATTCGCTTTTAGAAATTAAAGATAAACGATATGTTTGGCATCCATATACACAAATGAAAATATGGAACCGTCAACATAATAAAATCATAACTGAAGGAGATGAATTTTATATCATCGACCAAGATAAAAACATGATTTTAGATGGCATAGCTAGTATGTGGTCAAATGTATGGGGATATGGCGAAAATCCGATCGTCAAAGCTATGAAAGATCAATTGACTTTATTACCAAATTCTACATTGTTTGGATTAGGAAATAAAACTTCGGTGATTCTTGCGGAAAAATTAATAAAACTATGTAACGGAATGGATAAGGTATTCTATTCTGATAATGGATCTACTGCTGTAGAAATTGCATTGAAAATGTCTATCCAATATTGGAAAAACAAGACTGGCAATTCAAAAAAACATCTATTTCTATCGCTTAAAAATGGGTATCATGGTGATACAATAGCTACTATGTCTGTAGGCTATGTTAATAGATTTTTTAAACCGTATCAATCCATACTTTTCAAATCGCTTTACACCAATTCACCAAAAGATTATGAATTAATATATGAAAACGATAAAGAAATAATCGAAAAGTGTTTAGATGCAACGGAGAAAAAACTCAAAAAACATTCCCATCAAATATCAGCATTGATAATGGAAAGCGGGGCACAAATTGCTGGTGGAGTTTCTATTTATCCTATTAATTATCAACGAAAGATTGCTGAGCTATGCAGGAAATATGATATTTTACTAATTTTAGATGAAATTGCTACTGGATTCGGTAGACTAGGAAATATGATTGAATATATTTATCAAAAATCTACTCCAGATATTGTCTGTTTTGGAAAAGCTCTAAATGGTGGTTATTTTCCGATCGCTGTAACTCTTACAACTAGTAACATCTTTAAGAAATTTTTAGGAGACTATACAGAAAATAAACAATTTTTTCATGGTCATACTTATACCGGACATCCTGTAGGATGCGCTGCATGTATCGCAAATATCGAACTCTATAAACAAACCAATTTGATTAAACAAATTCGAAAAAAAAGTGTTCATTTGAAATCTAAAATAAATATGTTCAGAAAATTAAAGATTGTTGCAAATATTAAGCAAAAAGGTTTGTTAGTTGGCATTGACTTGGTAAATGGTAAAAAGCCTTTGAATTTTGTTAATAATATTCCTATTAATCATTATATTATGGAGGAATCATTAAAAAGAAAAATATATCTTAGAACACTAGGAAATACTTTAACCATTATACCGCCACTCGCGATACCAACTATTTATTTGGACGAAATACTCGATAAATGCTATGATATACTAAATACACTTGAAAGAAAAATTTTAAGATAACTTGTAGATATTTTCTTTATATTTCTAATTTCGAATTTAGAAATATATGATATATTATCAATTCATCAATAATAAATAGATAAAATTTAAACTTTGATAATCATAAGTTTTGACAAATAAGATTTAATATTAAACAGATTTTTTATTATAAATTACATTTAGTCTTCTAAATTCTTTATACAGGGTTGCTTTTGATACCCCTAGTTGATTAGCAATTTTTGATTTAGGTAAATTTTGAGATAACAAATAAATTAAATTATTTTTATCGAGCTCTTTCGGAGGCCTACCAATCTCCTTTCCAAATAACTTGGCTCTAGCTAACCCATCTTTTGTTCTTTGTATTAGAATTTCTCTTTCCCGCTCAGCGACCCATGTTAAAATACCGATCATTAATTTTCTTATACTTGAATCAGTAGTCTGTAAAAAAGATTCCTTAGGGGAACATGAAATTAATGGACTATACCTTTCTATTGCTTTAATGGCATCTAAGGTATCCCAAAAAGTCCTTCCTACTCTTGATAATTCATATACCAGTACAGCATCAACTTCTGAACTCTTGACAACATCAATTAATTCTTTGAATCCGTTTCGTTGTATGGCTGGAATCTTTCCACTTACAGAAGGGTCTTCAAAAAAATAAAGGATTTGGTAGTCATGTTGTTTGGCCCATTTTTCTATGGCAGTTTTTTGTGTTAAAACAGTTTGATCGTCGGTACTAACTCGAAGATATGCCATAGCGTATTTCATGGAAGGGTTTGCAGTCTAAAGAGATATGAATTATGATGTTAATATAAATAGCTTTTTTGTTCAAAAAAGGTGGAGTTTAATTTTAAACTTTTGTAAAATAAATTAGGTAAAAATACGAGTAAATAAATGAAAATAAATTTTTGTAATATAAAAAACGGTCCTTTTTTGAACAGTTTTTTTTTGATGGTTTTTTAGCGGATATCGTTTTTCTCATAATTAGTAAATAGTAATGTAAAGAATAAACTTGTGTAAATTTTTAAAAATAGAATTTAGAGATTTCTATGATTCATCATGAATGATTATCTAACTAAAAGATATTTTACCGAACCTCCATTATGTAGTATTTAGTGAGCAGTACTGTATAATATTTCTAATCTCGAGATTTGAAATATTTAAAAAAAATAAAGGTTAAGTATAGGATTTAAAAAATAATATAAATGGACAAAGAGAGCGGACAAGGTAACAACGATATATTATGCTACACTGATCCCACGTTTATTGAGAAAATGATGGAAAAAGTTCTCTCGGGAAACCATATCTCTTTTCAGGAAGCTCAAAAATTATTATCAACAAAAGATGTGATAACACTAGCCAACTGTGCAAATAATATAACTCGTGCATTCAATGGAGAAATTGTTGACGTTGAATCATTAGTTAATGCAAAATCAGGAAGCTGTCCTGAAGATTGTTCCTTTTGTGCTCAATCTGGATTTTATGATACTGGAATAACAAAATATTCTCTTCTTCCAACCGAAAAACTAGTCGAACAAGCAAAAACTGCTAAAGATGGCGGATCATCTAGTTTCTGTTTAGTTTGCGCCTACCGATCACCACCAGAAAAAGATTTTGAATATCTATGTGATTCAATATCGGAGATTAAAAATAAAGTTGGTATCGAAGTGAATGTATCTCTAGGTTTTATGACATATGAACGAGCTCTAAAACTCAAGAGGATTGGAGTTAAAAGATATAATCATAATCTTGAAACAGCAAAAAGTTATTTTTCTCAAATCTGTCGAACCCACGACTATGAAGATAGAATCAAAACCGCTAAAATTGTAAAAGAAGCTGGTTTAGAATTATGTTGTGGTGGGATAATAGGAATGGGAGAAAGTTATTTACAAAGATTAGAATTAGCTTTTGCGTTATCCGAACTAAAACCTGATGAAGTACCCGTAAATATATTGATACCACGTAATGGGACTCCTTTAGACTTCAATCCTAACCCTATAACAAATGAAGATATAATCAAGACAATTGCAGTCTGGAGATTCATAATACCAAAGACTATTTTAAAAATTGCAGGTGGTAGAGAAGTTCACCTGGAAGATAATGGTAAATTTATTCTCCGTGCTGGAGCTAACGGAATAATCAGTGGCGGATACCTTACCACAGGTGGTAATGAACACAACAAAGATCTTGAAATGATAAAACAAATTGGCCTCAAAGTATGATCACATTGCTGAATTACTAGAACATTACAAACAAAAAAATATATACAGAGAGTTAAGGGTTTCACAATTAAAAAAAGAAAATTCAAAAAATTCTTTTTATTTAGATAAAAAAAAAGTTATCAATTTATGCTCAAATGATTATTTGGGCATTTCACAAAAAAGTTTTATTTTGAAAAAGATGAAAGATACTATTAACCAAGTCTCACAATGTAGTTCTAGACTAATATCTGGTAATGATGTTAATATAAAAAAATTAGAGAACATTCTAGCAAATCATCGCAATGCTGAAAACGCTTTGGTATATCCAACAGGGTATATGGCAAATTTAGGAGTGATTTCGGCATTATCCACTTTAAATCATGTAATTTTTAGTGATAGTCTAAATCACGCAAGCATTATAGATGCATGTCGTTTAGCTAAATCAAAAAAAATTGAAATTTATAACCACAATGATATCGTTCATTTGACAAAATTACTAAAAAAAAATAGATCAGCTAAAAAAATAATTGTGTCTGAAGGAGTGTATAGTATGGATGGTGATATTGCAAATCTTCAAGAGTTGTCTGAACTTGCAAGTATACATGATTCAATCTTGATAGTGGATGATGCACATGGTGACTTCGTTTATGGAAATTATGGAAATTTTGGAGGAACACCTGAATATTGTGGAGTAGAAAAGAAAATTGATATACATATAAGTAGTCTAAGCAAAGGTTTGGGCTGTTTCGGTGGTTATGTAGCTAGTTCTAATCTGATTTATAACTATTTAATTAATAAATCAAGACAATTTATTTATACTTCTGCAATTCCAGAACATTTGGCAATTGCAGCTATTAGTGCAATTTATTATCTAAGAAAAAACAAAAAAATACAAGAAAATTTTTTTAAAAAAATTAATTGGTTTTCTGATCAATTAAATCAGTTAGGATTCGATCTTGGAAATTCTTCTAGTCAAATAATACCTATTATCATAGGCGACGAAAAGCTAACTCTTGATTTTTCAAATATTTTACTAAATGAAGGTATATTTGTACAAGCAATTAGATATCCAACTGTTGCTTTTGGGAAAGCTCGATTAAGAATATCACTAAATGATTCTTTAAAACAGTCACAACTTGTTTATGTTGTTAATTGTCTAGAAAAATTAGGACGTAAATATAGAATTATTTAATATGTTATAGACACAAAGACTATTATTATTGAGAAGTTGTGTTTTCAGGACAAAATAAAAAATGACTTTTATTATAATACATAAATTTTAAGAATGTATCAACATGGAAGATTATCGAAATTTTAATAGTAGAAAACAATTAAACAGCGACAAAACTAATTTTACCAACAGTAAATTTGAATAATTGGTTTCGTTTTTATAATAATCCGAACTTTATGAATATTATTTTTTGATTATTAGATAACAAAAAAATTTTTGGGAAACAAATAAAAAAAGAAAATTTTGTATAAATTAATAATTGAAGAAAGCTCAAATAAAAATTCAAGTTTCAGAAGAATTTTATGATGAAATGTTGTTATATTTAAATTCTCTACCCATGGATATGATATTATTTGGATTAAGATTTGCTTATAATCGTTTTTCTGCTAAAAATGGTGGATATCTATTTCCAGGTCGAAAAAGTTTGATAAAAAAAGAAACAGATATGCTAAGTAAGGAACAAGCACAATGGAGATTAGACAATTGGAAAAAAATGATTAAAAGCTATAGAGAAAAAGGGTATAGCTATCCTACGATTTCCAGAATAAAAAAAAAAATAGAACAAAAAACTGACTAAATTAAAAAAAGGTTTGTAAGATGGTATGATCTAGTAAATAGACGTTTCTGTTCTTTCTGAGTCGATTTCTGAAGATGAAGGTAGATCAGGAAATTTATCCTTCATGCTTTGTTCTACTATCATACTGGCTTCATCTAATATTTTCATGGAGTCTTCAGATATCATTGCAGTACCTGGAATTTCTGAATTTGGTATTTGAGAAGAATCGTTCATAATAGTTGATAAGAGATCTGAAATTTGTCCTAATGACTGGTCTGCTTCAGGCATCATTGATGTTAAACCGCCTTGAATACCTTTGATAACAGACATTGCAGGACTAAGGGTTACAACTACATCTCCTAGCTCTGTTATTGTGTTTAATCTTAACTGGATTTGTTCCATTGCAAGTTTCGCAGAATTTACCATTTTACTCATTTTTCTAATTTGTGATAACTCATTTGATAATACTTTTGCATATTGACTATCGTGATTTTGCATTGCATAAACAATTCGTTTAAAAATTAAATGATCCTTCTCTTGCATTTTATTTGAAATTCCATCTAATTTTGAAATCTGAAGATGTAATTTTTTTTGTGCTTCTTCGATTTTAGGTTTTAATGGAGTTGATGGTTTAATATTTTCTAAAAATTTATTTTCAAGAATTTTATTTGCAACACCTTCATTTGTTGGAGGTTTGACCCATCTTCTGTTAAAGGACATTTGTTAAATATTCACCATTTTATATGTATAAAAAACATTTAAAAAATAGAGTGTAACTTCCATTTTTGTAACTCGAGTTACAATCCTATTAGTCACTGTTATTGTACAACTAAGTCGGTAAAGCAATAGTGTTAGAACAATTAGATCTATAATATTTTAACGTAGATCATAAAAATTATTAATTATCGTGAATAATAGGATTAACAGGAAATGCTCCACATACTCGACAAAAATGGCCATTCCATATAAAACTACAATTACAATGTGGACATATCCTTTTATCATTTATAGTTATATCGTCTTTTGGAGAAGGAAAATATTTTCTATAAAGAAGATAATAAAATAAATGCTCCTTATTACGAATTATTACGTTATCATGGTTACTTATTGTAAAAATATGATTTGAATATTCGTTATCAGAAATTATTTGATCGAAATAATTTCTTATATTTGAAAAGCCTGATCCCTCTTCTTGAGCTTCTTTTTCTCGCCAAGCTATTTGTTCTAAATGTTCCCAATTTTCAAAACATTTTCTTAAAATAAATTTACCCCATATTTTATTTTGATAATAGCCTATTTTCATAGATACATTAATTGATTTGGCAAAAGTTAAAAAATTTTCATCAAGATAAGGAGAGAATACTCTGACATTGAAAAAATTGCCTATCTTTTGGGAAGGAAAATGCATACTCTCCCATAATTTTTTAAGGGTTAGTTCCAATTCCTCCTCACTGTTGTAATATCTTTTCAAATAGTTATAACCCGCAAATAATTCATCACTTCCATCTCCTGTAAGAATTGAAGAAACATTAATTTCTCTTGCTTTTTCTACGGCAGCAAAAATAACACTGGAATTCCGAATAAACATAGGATCAAATGTTTTAAATAAATTAACTATTTTTTCTTCTATTTTTAATAGTTTATTATTTTCTATTATTACTTGGATATGTTTTGATCCATACTTTTCCGCAATTAGTTTAGCGTAATTTTGGTCAGAGCCATAACCTTCCAAAGATACTGTAAAGGTGTACTTTGGTTTTTGAAAGCTAGCGATTATACTACTATCTAATCCACCTGATAATAGAAGACCATCTGCATTTTCTCTAGTTATGATTTCTTTTAACATATAATAAATTTCATTACAAATTGAATTATAATGATTATAGAAATATGGATTCCTTTCCATCTAACACTTATTAAGATAGAAAACACCTTAAATATATATAAAAAAAGTTCGTTATTTTTTAGATTTCAATTTTAAATCTTTTGTTTTATAATTTAAATTGAAAGGTATCGAAACCATACCCGAATAAATTAATATTATAAAGGCGGTTACTAAAGTAACTGTATATATTATTATAGCATATGGAAAACTCGTGTATTGTTATTTTCATTTTTGAAGTACAGTGAGAGAAAATATTCCTTCCATAAGGTTTTTTAAATCCTTTATATAGCGTATGATCTTATGGAAGAAAAAAGAATAAAGGTAAACAATAGAGAATATAATGTTACTATTAATGATCAAACTCAATTAAATGCATTGAAATTAAAGCGATTATATCAACAAAGTTATAATGACATGGATAGCTTTGATGAAGTTAGTACTGAGATATCAAGTACTATTACTAATCTATTAAAACGTTCAGTATCTCCTGATGTGCTCGAGGAAGATATGGATGGTGCTATTCAACAGATCCTTAAATTATACGAGAAAAAAGGAAAAAAATAAGTCTAAATTGGGGTTTGAATGATATGTATTCCACCCAATTGAAAGATCTCTATATTTTATAATAAATTTAAATCTGATTTGGAAAATGGTCAATAAGTTTTCTGCACGAAAAATTAACTTTAATCATTATCTTTCGAAATAACAATATAAATAAGACTAAATCAATGAATCATTCGAATGAGCCAGGCATCAAAAAAATGTATCAACCCTTCATGTGGTTTAACGTATAATATTTTAAATTCAGATTATCAATGCGCTTGTGGTTCATTTTTAGATATCATTTATAATGATAAACCTAACAAGAATCTCATCAAAAAATTTTATGAGAGAAGAAACCCAAATGGAAATATTTATAATGAAAGTGGTGTCTGGAGGTTTCGTGAACTATTAAATTTTCCTGAAATTGATACTGAGAATATAGATGAATGTTCAAAGGTATTAGTTTCATTAGATGGAGCAGAAGGACGACTATCAAAACCATATAATATGTCTAAGGTTGCAGATTTTGTAGACATTACACACGAGAGTCTTTTTCTTCAACCAGAAGGTTACAATCCAAGTGGATCATTCAAAGATAATGGTATGTCTTCAGCGGTTACTCACGCTAAAATGATGAATGTAACAAATTTAATTTGTGCCTCAACTGGTAATACATCCGCTTCAGCTGCAATGTATGCGTCTAATGAAAATATGGAATGCGATGTTTTCATTCCTAAAGGAGAGATCGCACCAGGAAAATTAGGTCAAGCGTTTCAATTTGGTGCACAAGTCATCCAGGTAGATGGGAATTTTGATGATGCTTTGATCTCTTCTTTAGAATACTCAAAATCTTCAAATGGTTATACAGTTAATTCGATTAATCCTTTTAGAATCGAAGGTCAGAAAACAATAATATACAGAGCATTAGAACATTTAGATTGGGAACCTCCTGATTGGATTGTGTATCCCGGAGGAGCTTTAGGAAATACATCAAGTTGTGGTAAAGCATTAATGGAACTTTATGATTGGGGATGGATTAAAAAGATACCAAGAATTCTAGTTGTAAACGCTGAAGGTGCAAATACCCTTTATGATCTTTTTAATGGTAATTTTGATAACAGAAAATTGGATTGGAATAATGGTAAACCTAACATGGATTTAGTCGAAAGATACTATCAATATAACAAACAGATTAATAGATTTCCAAAAACACGAGCAACTGCAATTCAGATAGGTAAACCATCGAATATTATCAAAGGATTGAGAGCTTTATGGTATACTAATGGATTAGTTATTCAAGTAAATGACAGTGAAATGATGGATGGGATGTCAGTTGTAGGTTTAAATGGATTCGATTGTGAACTTGCTTCTGGAGCTGTACCTGCTGGAATTAGAAAGCTTAGAAAAAAAGAAATTATAAAAAAAGACGATGTTGTTGTAGGAATATTAACTGGAAGACAAAAAGATTCATCTATATCTATGGAATACCATATGAATACCAAAAATCGATTTTCTAAACCTCCAAAAAATGTTCGTCATTAAGTATCACAATTGAAGTAGATGTTTCTTAATAGATTCAAAAATTTTATATTTTTGTCTAAATATATGAAGTTTAATGTATTTTATTATACTTTTTTATTAAACTAATTTTTTTAATTAAATAAACATAGGAAAAATCCTATTTGATTTCATTTAATTTATTGAATAATTTTTAATATAGAATTATAATACTTATTTCTTAATTCTTTGTAAAACAGAGACCATGGCTTCTGCCTTTTTTTCTGTTTCTTTCCATTCACTTCCTGGATTAGAGTCCATTACTATTCCAGCACCAGATTGAATAAATCCTTTATTTCCATTTATGAAAATCGATCTTATTGTTATAGCAAAATCACAAGATCCATTAAAAGAAAAATACCCTAATGCACCGGCATATATCTCTCTTCTTTCTGATTCCAGTTCATTTATTATTTCCATAGCTCTAATTTTCGGTGCCCCAGAAACTGTTCCAGCAGGAAATACTGCCTTTAATGCATCATAAACATCGAATTTGTCTGATAAATTACCTATAACATGAGAAACAATATGTTGTACATGACTAAAACGTTTAATATTCATTAAAGATTTGACTTTCACAGTACCTGGAACAGAAACACGACCAACATCATTTCTTGCAAGGTCTACTAACATAGTGTGTTCAGCTAATTCTTTCTCATCTTTTAATAAACTCTCTGCTAAAAGACTAGATTCTTTATCATCTTTACCAATTGCTCTTGTTCCCGCTATTGGAAATGTCTCGATTACTTTTCCAGTTACCCTGAGAAGCATTTCAGGACTAGATCCTATAATACATCTTTTATCAGATTTAAAGAGATACATATAAGGGGAAGGGTTTAGTTCTCTAAGAGAATCGTAAACCTTAAGGAGATTACCCTCAATATTAAATTTATAATTCTTAGATAATACCACTTGGAATATATCACCTTCATAAATATAGCGCTGTGCTTTTTTTACCATTTTGATAAATTGTGCTTGAGTTAAATTTCTATGAGGAGTTGTACAATTTGTATAATTTGTATTTTCATTATTGATATTTGTTTTGTTATGACTTTTTAACAGATCATGTTTATTTGTATCTCTATTAACTAAATTATCGATCTCGTTATACCTAGATTCCTTACCAGTGTAGAAGTAGTACGCTTGATTCTCTATATGATCGTAGAGGATACCATCAGTGTATATCCCAAATTCCATTAAAGGAAAATTCAGGATTTTTTTCTTTGGTCTAGGTAGTTTTTCCCAATAATTTATTGCTTCATAGCTCACATAACCAACAGCTCCTCCAATGTATCGATATTTAACATTTTTTGGAATAATTTTTGGAATAATGGATCTGATTTGAGAAAGCGGCTCAGTAATCTTTGATATTTTAATTATTTTTTGTTTATTGTTCAGCACAATAAAGTTTTTTGAATTGCATTTTATCGTAAATTTTGGATCGAATCCGATAATAGATGTTTCTGTCAATTCTTTCGGGCCAGACAGCGATTCAAAAATAAAACAATTATCAAAAAACTCATAAATCTTTGAAAAAATACTAAACTGATTTTTATCAGTATTGATTTTTTCTATGTGAAAATCATCCAAGGTTTTTAATTTTGGAAGTATGAGACGAGAATTCATTTAAAAATGTATCACTTTTAATTTGTGTGAAGTTTTTATAAATATTTAAGTGTATATGGAAAAATATGAGGTGAAATAAATTTTATCCTTAAACTTCATTTCAATATATGATTTCATTTTCCATTCTCATAGTCTCGCAATAATACCTATATAGTATGGGTTATACATCGATCTTTTTCAAGTATAATTTACCTTGTTTTTAGGCGTAATTACAGATTTAAAAAAGGTATTGTAAACTAAATTTTTATTATTATAATTTAGGATTGTAGAATTTTAAAATCTAAATTTTTATAGGAATCAAATAAAGATATAAATTCATATATTAAAAACCAATTAAAGAAATCACTTTGGTATTTCAATATCCTTTTAAACGTAAACTAGTTAGAATTATAGAAAGAAATGAAATACATCATTCTACAAAAAATAATTTGAACTATTCCCTTCGGATTAGAAAGATGTTTCATTTAAAACAATTTGGAACACCGAAATCTTATCAACTATTAGAAAAAAAATGTTTAGAAATGAAAGAATTTCAAA